>JAIVXD010000084.1:0-8625 GCA_048636195.1 Anaerolineales bacterium | reverse complement strand
GTCAAAATCAGAGATTATGTCCTGACACTTCGAAATAATGAGGCAGACCATATCATGGTAGAGGTAGATGAACAGTAACCTGCATAAGGCTTAGGGCATGGAGCATGGGGCATAGTTAAAAGAACGAGGATAATTCACGCCACGAAAAAGGCAAGCCAATAAAATCCCCCCTGGCCCAGACCTGGCCTTGCTACATTGTGAGAGAGGCCGATCGTGCATAACTGCTTCGCCAGGTTACGACAAATGACCACCAAGTCGCGCCAGGGCAGGCCTCAATCCCCCTTTGCAAAAGGGGGAAGCAGTCGGAATGCCCGTACTTATTGAGATGTTATATGTATCATGTAAATCCTGTTATCCTGTCAAATATTTTTCCAACTGTGAACTGTTATTCACCGAGCGATTTTATATTTTAATATCTTCATGGTAGCTCTGAAGTGACCTAACGCTCCCATGTCCCTTACTGTTTCTTGCAATGCCCCTTGCAGCGGCAAGTGCAGCGGCAAGAGTGGTGATATAAGGCACTTTATGCTTAATGGCCGCTTTGCGGATGTATGAATCATCATGCTTGCTAAGTTTGCCGCTGGGGGTGTTTATGACAAGTTGAATCTCATTATTCTTGATCCCATCTACAATATTAGGACGTCCTTCATACATCTTTAAAATGGGTTCTGACTCGATACCCTGTTCAGCCAGGAATCTATGAGTACCGTTGGTTGTCCTGAGCTTAAAACCCAAACTGTAAAACTGTCTGGCCACCTCCAGCACTGCCGGTCTGTCCATTTCAGATACTGTGATGAGGACTGTCCCCTCGGAGGGTAGCAAGTTATGCGCAGCCTCCAGGGCCTTAAAGTAGGCAAGCCCGAAGGAATCAGCCATTCCCAGTACCTCTCCCGTGGATCGCATTTCCGGGCCCAGAAGAGGGTCCACCTCAGGGAACATGTTAAAAGGGAATACCGCCTCTTTAACCCCGTAATAGGGGAATGACCTGGGCCGTATATCAAGATCGGCGAGCTTTTTTCCCAGCATGAGCTGTGTTGCAATCCGGGCCATAGAGATATTGCAAACCTTTGAAACGAGCGGCACGGTTCGGGAGGCCCGAGGGTTGGCTTCAATGATGAACACCGTATCATTTGCAATGGCATACTGTATATTCATCAGGCCAACCACATTAAGCTCAATGGCAATCTTTCTATTATATTCAAAGATAGTGGCAAGGTGTTTAGCCGGGATACTGATGGGAGGTATAACGCAGGCTGAATCACCGGAATGGACCCCGGCCAGCTCAATATGTTCCATTATGGCAGGTACAAAGGCATCAGTACCGTCGGCAATGGCATCTGCCTCAACCTCAATAGCGTTTTCCAGGAACTTGTCGATCAGGATCGGCCGTTCAGGGGTCACATCCACGGCCGCAGCCACATAATGCTTGAGCATCTCTTCGTCGTGGATCACTTCCATGCCACGGCCGCCCAGCACATAGGAGGGTCTCACCATCAGGGGGTACCCTATCCTTTCAGCAACATCGAGCGCTTCATCCAGGGTGCTGGCCATGCCCGATTCGGGCTGGGGAATACCCAGTTTCCGCATCTTCTGGCGAAACCGATCCCTGTCCTCAGCCAGATCGATGGTGTCAGGCGAAGTCCCGATGATTTTGACCCCGGCTTCGGCCAGTTCATTTGCAATGTTAAGAGGAGTCTGTCCCCCGAATTGCACAATGACACCTTCCGGCTTCTCCTTTTCGTAAATGCTCAACACATCCTCTACTGTAAGCGGCTCAAAGTAAAGTTTATCGGACGTGTCATAGTCGGTGGATACGGTCTCGGGATTGCAGTTGACCATAATGGACTCAAAACCCTCATCGCGAAGAGTAAAGGCAGCGTGTACGCAGCAGTAGTCAAACTCAATCCCCTGCCCTATTCTGTTTGGGCCGCCGCCTAACACCATGATTTTGCGCCTCTTACTGGTTCCTACTTGATCAGGGGCGTTGTAAGTTGAAAAATAATAGGCCGCGTCTTCCACCCCGCTTACAGGCACCGGCTCCCACCCTTCCACAACACCTATGGAGGCACGTTTTGCCCTGACATCCTTTTCCGGGACTTGAAGGAGCCCTGACAGGTACCGATCTGAAAACCCGTCTTTTTTAGCTTGAGTAAGCAATCCATCAGGGAGTATTTTCCCCTTGTATTTAAGAAGTTCCTCTTCCAGGTCCACCAGCTCCTTCATCTGCTCAATAAACCATGGCTTAATATGAGTCTTTTCATAGAGCGTTTCAATACTGGCGCCTTTCCTCAGGGCCTCGTACATAATAAACTGCCGCTCGCTTGAGGCTTCGGACAAAAGATCAAAAAGGTCATCCAATGGTTTTTCATGGAAATCCCTGGCAAAACCGAGGCCGTAGCGCCCTGTCTCCAAAGAGCGAATTGCCTTCTGAAATGCCTCCTTGTAGTTTTTGCCGATACTCATTACCTCGCCCACAGCCCGCATCTGTGTGCCCAATTTATCCTCGGACCCTTCGAATTTTTCAAAGCCCCAGCGAGCAAACTTGACTACTACGTATTCGCCCCATGGGGTGTACTTATCCAGAGTGCCTTCCCGCCAGTAAGGAATCTCGTCCAGAGTCAAACCGCCCGCAAGCATGGCCGATATAAGGGCAATGGGAAAACCTGTGGCCTTTGATGCGAGCGCCGATGATCTGGAGGTCCTGGGATTGATTTCGATTACCACGACCCGGCCGGTCTCAGGATCATGGGCAAACTGGATATTGGTGCCCCCGATCACCTCTATGGCTTCCACAATGTCATATGAATATTTCTGAAGCCGCTTTTGAAGCTCAGGGTCTATGGTTAGCATGGGGGCCGTGCAAAAGGAATCGCCGGTGTGAACGCCCATGGCATCCACATTCTCTATAAAACAGACCGTAATCATCTGGTTTTTGGCATCGCGCACTACCTCCAACTCCAGCTCTTCCCATCCTAACACGGACTCCTCAACCAGGATCTGGCCCACAAGGCTGGCAGACAGGCCCCGGCTGGCAATGATTCGCAATTCCTCCACATTGTAAACCATACCCCCGCCCATTCCTCCCATGGTATAGGCGGGCCGGATCACTACCGGATAACCGAGATCATCGGCTATTTTCTCTGCTTCCTCAACACTGAAGGCCGGTTCGCTTTTGGGCATTTCAATACCGAGGTGGTTCATAGTCTCCTTGAATGCGATCCTGTCCTCTCCACGTTTAATGGCATCTACCTGAACCCCAATCATTTTAACGCCATACTTTTCAAGCACGCCGGTGCGGGCTAATTCGGAGGATAGGTTCAACCCGGACTGGCCTCCGAGATTGGGCAGAATAGCATCCGGACGCTCCTTTTCAACAATCTCCGCCATTGTCTGTAAATTGAGGGGTTCAATATAAGTCACATCGGCCGTTCCCGGATCGGTCATGATGGTGGCAGGGTTGGAATTGACCAGGACGACCTCATAGCCCAGTTTTCGAAGGGCCTTGCACGCCTGTGTGCCGGAATAGTCGAACTCACAGGCCTGACCAATGATGATGGGGCCCGAACCAATAATCATCACTTTCTTAATGTCGTCACGTTTTGGCATATATAACTCCTTTTAGGTGAAACTTAAGACCTGGGTGGGTATTAAAGCTTAACTGGATTTTATATTTTGGTAGTGTCGGTGGTCCGTTGTTAGTTGTTATTTGTGCTTGTATTTCATGTAGTTGGCTGAAGTATAAGAATATACAGGGTGGAATGATATCCCTCTGGAATCATTTGGTTTTTCCTCTTACTTCAACGGACAACTTACAACGATCAACTGACATCGCTTAAATTTTGGGAATAGTAAAAAAGCGCGGCTTGGCTGTCAAGATGAAAACATTCTGCCGCAGGCGGAAAATGAATGTAAAATGGTTACGGGTTACGGGTTTTGAAATATAACCCGCAACCCGTAACACGCAACTCGCAACATGTAATTTACACAAGCCCCTGATCCAGCATGGCATTGGCCACCTTCACGAAACTTGCGATGTTGGCCCCTGCCACGTAGTTACCAGGCATTCCGTATTCTGCAGCTGCATCAACACAGGTTTGGTGGATGTTCTTCATGATCAGCCTGAGCCGGCTGTCTACTTCTTCCCTTGTCCATGTCAGGCGCATGCTGTTCTGGGCCATTTCCAGGCCGGATACCGTTACTCCACCTGCATTAGATGCCTTGCCAGGGGCATAAAGCAGCTTATTGTCCAAAAAGATGTTGACGGCTTCAGGTGTGGAAGGCATGTTAGACCCCTCAGCGACTAACGTCACACCATTATTGACCAGGTTTTGAGCATCTTTTTCATTAATTTCATTGTGTGTGGCACAGGGAAAAGCGCAGTCGGCCTTGTGATCCCAGAGCGGATTGTAATCCAGAGAGGTGTCAACTTCAATGCAAACCGCTTCAGAATATTTATCAATGCACTCTTTTATCCTGCCGCGCCTGATGTTCTTGAGCCTTTTCACAAATTCCAGTTTTCCCTGGTCAAAACCTTCTTCATCATAAACACAACTGGAAGAATCGGACAAGGTTACTACCTTGGCACCCAGTTCTATGAGTTTTTCAACAGTAAATTGGGCCACGTTTCCGGAACCTGATACCAGGCAGGTTTTGCCTTCAAGGGTTTCATTTCGTGTAGCCAGCATTGCGGCAGCAAAATAGACAGTTCCGTATCCGGTTGCCTCAGGCCGGATAAGACTCCCGCCCCAGCCAAGACCTTTACCGGTCAATACGCCAGCGAATTCCTTTCTTATTCTCTTAAATGCGCCAAAGAGATAACCTATTTCCCTGGCCCCTACACCAATATCACCGGCAGGGACATCGATGTTGGGACCTATATGGTGTGAAAGTTCGAACATAAAAGCCTGGCAGAAGCGCATGACCTCGTTGTCCGATTTTCCCTTGGGATCGAAATCAGACCCGCCTTTGGCTCCTCCCAGAGGTAGGGTGGTCAGGGCATTTTTAAAGACCTGCTCAAAGGCTAAAAACTTGAGGATGCTGAGGTTAACCGAGGGATGGAAACGAAGTCCACCCTTGTAAGGACCCAGGGCGCTGTTCATTTGCACTCTGAATCCTCTGTTAACGTGAATCTCTCTGCTGTCATCCATCCAGGGTACGCGGAAAATTATAACCCTTCTCGGTTCGGTTATTCTTTCTAAGATTTTGGCATTACGGTATTCAGGATTTCGGTCCAGAACAAGCTGAATAGATTCTAATACTTCCTGCACAGCCTGATGGAATTCTCTTTCACCCGGATCTCTTGCTTTTATCAATTCCAAAATGTCTGACATAAATAGCCTCCGATTTAATTATGGATTTTCGATTGTCGATCGAAGATTGATAATCTCAGTAAACAATAAATTTTCAATAGTCAATAGTCAATCCTTAAGCCCCAATTATCACGCACTGAGACTTTCTGCCGTCAATTTTGAGAATCAAAGGCCTTTCAACCCTTACATGTCTTAGAAACGCAGTCTCCTGTACGGCAGCGAGGGAAGACACCCATTCCCAATCAAAATAATCCTCTGATTCTTCGGTGACAGTAATATAATGGATCCCCAGGGAGGTGATGTTCTGGAAAAAATGAGACCCCTGTGATGGATCAGCCCTTAACTTCTCATTTCTTAGTTCAATTATGGCGCCCACACCTGAAATATTTTGCCACTTGACCGGTATACCGAGCCACCTGTCAAATGATCCCCACCTTCCAGGACCGACCAGGAGGTACGGACGTTTATCTTTGAGCAAACCAGAGTTTATCTGGCCAACCTCCTGTGCCATCTGCATGGTGGCTTCCGGTTTAAAGTCATCGGGCTTGACGTAGACAATATCCGCCATTTCCTCATTTTTTCCATTCCCAAGGGCCTGGGAGGAATGACAGAATGCTTTTTCAATCTCTTGCTGAGTTATCTGCACTTCAAAACGCTCTTCGTCAGCCACCATCGGCCTCATCTGAAGAAAAAAGAAATCACTTTTGCCATTTTTTTCAGAACTCAGGTTAATCGAAAATTCCATTTCAACAGGACACCCCATACCCTTGCGTCCCAATTCCAATATATCACACAGCAGTTGGGGCAAAGGCAATGAGTTGTATTTAAGTATTTGAGCAAATGTTAAAATCTTGGGTCCCGGAATATAGGCCGTATCCCTGATACGATGTTCTTCCGGCACATAGGTGCTGGCAAATGTCCTTACAGGAAATTCGTCTTCTGCATCATCTACTTCCCTTTTTTCCAGGTTTGAATACTCCCCGAAGTTGAGCTCATCTGGATACCCCTTGATTCGCAAGGCATAAAAAAAACGCTGGGCATTTGCTAGAATGTCATCAACAGTTGAAAACTGGGGTAAGATCTCTGGATACTTGGGAGAAAAGCGTAAGTTCTTTTCTCCTTCCATAACGGTTTTACCCAATCCCAGGGCGATATTGGCAATCCCTTCTTCGGATTTCATATGAGAAAACGGATAAAAGTTGTGTGACATGGCCACACCGGAAACAGCCGGATAAAAATATTCACCATATTCTTCTCCGGCAAGCTGCTGGATAATAACGGCCATTGCCTCTGCCTGCGGCTGACTTAGAATGCTTCTGGTAAATGCCTTGGGACCTTCAAAATAGGTGGAGGCATACACAAGCTTTATGGCTGTAATGAGATGTTTAAGCCGAATGGAAGGATCCGAATGATTGTTGGGAATCATATAGGTTTCATAAAGCCCGGCATAGGGCTGAAACTGGGCATCTTCCAGCAGACTGGAAGAACGAACAGACAGGGGGTATTTAACCTGAGACAGGTAGGCCTCAAGCTCACTTATTAACCACTCAGGCATATCTGCCTTTAAGAAGCCTTCTGTGACTTCTTCATCAGTGAAGTCTTCCCTACCAAAGTGCTCTAAGTGATTCTGACTAACAAAGGACTCAAAACCTTCTGTGGCGATAACCAAGGTTTTGGGAATCTCAATATTTATTCTCGAATATTTTTCGTGAATTTCAGGGTGTTCCTGAAGCAGGGCCGACATAAAGGCGAGGCTCCGGGCCTTACCCCCTATTGAACCCTGGCCAATTTTAACAAAATCCATAGTGTCTGCGTCAAAATTTTCACCCTTGAACTGCGCGACCACACCCTTTTGACGCCATTTACGCAATGTATGAATGTTAGAGATAATATACTGCCGCATATGATCGGCATCAAGAAACTCAGAGGCCTGGACTTCACGGAATTCAGAGGCAAGGGCAATTTCAGAACGACTCATAACCCAGTTGGAAAAGTGATTGCGCTTTGCGTGATACCAGAGGGATTCATCAGGTATTTGGGACAACTTGACCTCAAGCTCGTGAATACTTGAGGCCCGGTCAATTTCTGTGCCGCCCGGCATGCGGAAAATGAAATCTCCGAAACCCAGGTGGGTCATGAAAAAATCGTGTATCTCTGAAAGAAGATTTGGGGAGTTTTTGTCGAGAAAAACAGCGGGTATTTTTTCTGCCTCTTTCCTGTTTTCGGGTTCCGAACTCAACAGAAGAAGGGGAAGGTCAGGGATTTCCTTTCTGATTTGCGAAAGTAATTGAATCCCCGCATCAGCCACCATTTTACCACGTTTTGGAAAGCGAGTGTCTGAAATAATGCCAAAGACATAAGAACGGAACCTCTGGTAAAGCTCCATGGCCTCATCATAGCTTCCTGCCAATAGTATTTTGGGCCTTGCCCGCATTGTCAGGAGTCTGTGTTCTTCATTAAGACCGGCTTCCAAAACTGCCTGAGTCTGTCTCACGACTTCTTTGTATATAAGCGGCAAAAAGGATGAATAATAGACCGGAGAATCCTCAACCAGGATCAGGACACGGACTTTTGCCTTTTGGGTATCAAAATCAACATTGAGGCGGTCTTCAGCATTCTTGACCAGGGCCAGAAGGAGATCGGAATTGCCGGACCAGATAAAAGTCTTGTCAATTCCACTGCAATCCTTGTTTTCAGGAAAGGGATAGATACCCCTTGGGCTGTGAGCCAAAAGAATGACAGGTAAATTAGGCCTTAGTTTCTTTATCTCCAAGCTCAACGAGAAGGCATCCATTTCATCCAAATGCGGCATAACAATAACCATATTGAATACTCTTTCATTCAAGAGCTCGAGGGCTGCATAGGCCGAAGAGGTCCGGGTCACCCTTGGGGGTTGGCTCAGATTCAATCCCCTGTATTCGTTTATAATCCTTGATGCAAGGCTCCCGTCCTCCTCCAGTATGAATGCGTCATACGGACTGGAAATCAACAAAATTTCCCGTATTTTATTGGACATCAATTCGTGAAATGCCTTAAAACGCTCATAGATTTCACTCGGTAAAATAAAGTCTTTTAAAACCATATTGATCTCCGAACACTAATGAAATATAGGCGCTCATTGCACGGTGTGTACTGCCCGGTCGAGATAGTATTGCGGTTCAGGCTTAAGGCTCAGGGCGTGAGGCGCAAGGAATGGAAAGCCTTATGCCTTATGTTTATATTATTACGTCGATTACATGGTCTTGTCAATCGATCTGACGACCAATAGATTTTTTTTCCTTAGGGCTCGCGTAAAAATAACTTCACATTTTAGCAT
>JAIVXD010000083.1:0-8755 GCA_048636195.1 Anaerolineales bacterium | reverse complement strand
TTTCAGGCAATATACTGCAAAAAGAAGAACCGCCATGTTCATAAAAACATGCCCTGCTCTGAAAAAGAAAAAAAGCCCAAAAACTAAATTGTATTACTCTACTCCCACCGTTTCCAGATACTCGCTGATGGCCCCGTCGTATTGGTGCGTCAGTTGAAAGACTTTCCGTGCAAGTCGAAACCGCGTCTTGAGAGTGGTTTCACCACCCGTTTTCTTCATCTCCCGTAAAACAACTTCATAGTCGGCAGGATCTACAATGACCGTCACATACCTGAAGTTCTTGGCAGAAGACCGGAGCATGGAGGGCCCACCAATATCGATGTTCTCAATAGCTTCTTCCAGGGTCACCCCTTCTTTTGCCACTGTTTTTTCGAACTGGTAAAGGTTCACTACCACCATGTCAATGGTTTTAATCCCATGCGCCTTCATCATCTCCACATGCTCAGGGTTGTCACGGAGCCCCAAAAGCCCTCCGTGGACCTTGGGGTGAAGGGTCTTTACGCGGCCGTCCATCATTTCAGGAAACCCGGTATAATCGGAAATATCGGTCACTGAAATCCCCCCTTCCCGTAAGGCCCTTGCAGTTCCACCTGTTGAAAGAATCTGCACGCCCAACTCTGAAAGGGATTTTGCAAATTCCACAATTCCGCTCTTATCGGTCACGCTGATAATAGCTCTCTCTATTTTGCCCATTTAGTATCCTCCTTGGTCAACGTCTCGGAAATTCTATCCCGCCGATGGCGGGAAAAATAAAAATATTTTAGCCGAAAACTTACGCTTGAATATCTTCTATAAAATAAATTTTATGATTTTTCAACACTACTTCCCGAACTAAGTGAATATTAATGCTCAGTGCCAGCAATTCTAATTTTAGCCATTGAACAAAGAATGAACTTGACGCGCCTTGCCGTGGCCATGGGGATCTCTTTTCAGACGGTCAGCCGATGGCCGAAAGATTTTGCAAGAGGTGCAAACAAAGGCGGGCGGCGGGGGCCTGAGCTTTGCCCCTGTCCTCAGACCGACGCAATTCACCTGACCTCTCCGCCCGCCAGAACACAAGGGCTTTCCACGATCGTGCAACCACTTTTTGACCGTCTGAAAAGAGATCCCCATGGCCACCCAAACAGGATTCATGTTCTATAAAAGTATCTTAAAGCCAAAATTACAATTGCTGGCACAGTGCGTTTTTTCATTGACTGACAACTACCCTTACCTTATCTTTGAGTCATATTACAGCATAGTACCTTATAAATAAATTTGTGTTCAAATCGCACAAAAGAATTTTTGTATAGCCGGGAAAGCCTTTGCTGTAAAGGCCCTCAGAAGATTGAAAGGCGATTCAACTTTTTACAACCTGTTTGGTTCCGGCGTATCCTGCTTAAGAATTAAAAGATTGAGGGATTTGGAGATTGAGTTTCTTATCTGTGAAATTCTGTCTACTTTATGTGAATAGACGGAGCGAAGCGACTCCTTAACTTTAGGCACTTCAAACTTTAGTTCACTTTAGGCACTTTTCCGGTTTATCCGGGTTAGGTTTCCTGGATTTTCCTTCCGCTGGTAAAATAATAGGAGCAGAAGCCATGCTGCAAGACGCACTCTTGACCGATGAAGAAAAAGCGCTGAAAGACGAGGTCAGAAATTTTGTAAAAAATGATGTATCCTCTGACCTGCTTAAAAAAATGGACCGGGATGAAATAACCTACCCCAGGGAATTTGTAAAGGCGCTGGGAGATCGCAACTTTTTAGGCTTAAGATTCTCCAAAGAGTACGGCGGTCGGGGTTTGACCTGGACCGCTGAGATAGCGGCCCTTGAAGAGATCGGGGTCCTGGGTATGGCACTGAGCTGTGCGTTTGCAATGCCCTCCATCGTGGGGGAGGCCCTGCATACATTCGGATCGGAAGAGCAAAAAGAGAAATTTCTAAAGCCCATGCTGAAAGGCGAACTTGTCTCTGCCGAGGCCCTGACCGAGCCAAGGGGCGGATCTGACTTTTTTGGCGCCACAACAGTGGCAAAACGTGAGGGTGATTATTTTATAGTAAAAGGTCAAAAGCGTTTTGTTGTAGCGGCAAGCGGCGCTGATTTCTTTGTAGTGTACTGCAAAACTGATCCGGAAGGAAGACCTCACGAACGCATAAGCCTCATACTTATAGAAGCGGACCGGGAGGGAGTTGAAGCCAAACATCTCTACAACCTTCTGGGCACAAGAGGAGGCGGTACAGGGCGTCTCCTTTTCAAAGACGTGAAGGTCCCTGTCTCTAACCTCATCGGCGAACTCAACCAGGGTGCCCTGATCTTCAATTACATGATGGTTCCGGAGCGTTTGACCTCGGCCGGTGGGTCATTGGGGCTGGCAAGGGCCGCTCTCGAGGTCGCCACACGCTACAGTAACCGGAGGTATGCCTTTGGCCGGAAAATCCGTGAATATCAGGCCATAAGTTTCAAGGTGGCAGACGCCATAACCCAACTGGATGCAGCCCGGGCCATTACGCATGCAGCTGGAAAGGCAGCCGACACACACCTTCCCTCGGCACGGCGCATGGTGAGTGAGGCGAAAAAGTTCTCCACTGATATGTGCTGGGATGTTTGTAACCTTGCCATGCGTATCGTTGGAGGCATCGGATATACCAATGTATTTCCAATTGAAAAGATGGTGCGTGACGCAAGACTCGCACAAATATGGACCGGCACCAATGAGATCATGAGCCTCCTTATCCAGCACGAGTACTACAAGGAATTAATCAATGACCCCAACCCTCCGCGGATAAGTGAAGAAGACGCTGAAGAGGCCCACCTGGAGGATGAAAAGGTTTATGAAGATGATGAGATGTGGACTAAAGGCTGGTAAGGAAACCTTCAGTTCTCCTTATCCTTATCTTCGTCCTTTTCGGGCAAGGGAATCTTGAAAAAATCGATCCCTTCCTCTTTTAAAGTCTTCTCCTCCTCAGAGGTAGCTGACCCCCTTATGTTCTTTTTTTCGCTGACCCCATAGTGCATTTTCAGGGCCTCTGCAGAGAATTTTGGGCCTACGTCTTCGAAATTAGCCTGGATATAACCTACGACCTCCTTTGCAAGTCTCTGGTAATCGATGGGCCCTGACGGCGCCTGGTCAACAGGACGTGATTTTTTCACTGCAACCGGAGACATGACTTTTCTGACGCGAGTATCACTACAATACGGGCAGCTAACCAGTTCCTCGCTATTCTGCTTTTCAAATGATTCGAGACTGTCGAACCAGCCTTCAAATATATGTCCATTGGAACATTCCAGATCAAAAACGATCATTTGTAACTTTTTTCCTCCATCAAGTGTTAAAAAGGAATCTTACTGGAAACCGATGAGATGAGAGACATGTCACCTTTCAGCGTAAAGGACAGCCAGGATCTTTGTCTTCTTACCGCCGTGGCATTTTACCAGGTGAGGAACCGTAGAATCATAGTACACAGAATCTCCCGGTTCGAGAATATAGGTCTCTTCCCCATAAAGGACCTCCATATTTCCCTCCAACACGTAAATGAACTCCTGCCCGTCATGGGCCGATATTTCTTCCTCCGTATCCGTAGGTCCAAGGGTCACCATGAAGGGTTCCATGTGTCTGTCTGTTTTATGGGGGGCCAGTGATTCAAATTCATAGCCGTAATGTTTTTCCTTTTTGGAATCATATCGTGATATCACCTTTCGGTCGTCCCGGCGCACAATGGTATAGGGTCTGTTCTCCTCACCGGAGATAAAGTAACCCATTTTCATCTCCAGGGCCTTGGCCAGCTTTATCACCACCCCAAGGGGGGGCGCAACATCCCCCTTCTCGATTTCCTCCAAAAGGGAAATATCAATATCGGTCCTTTGGGAAATATCTTTAAGGGTAAGACCTCGCCTTTCCCTCACCGCCTTGACTCGCTCACCCACATTGACTTGGATATCCGTTTTAGGCGATGAAGGGCCAATGCTGTCCAGGAAATCCTTCTCTTCATCCTTCCTGGAAAATTGGTCGCTGATGTCACCAAGAAAATCTTCATACGCATCAGTTACTTTGTTCTGATCTTTTTTTTCTTTCATAATAGGCTTCCTATGTCGTAATAAATTGTTTAATGCCTGAACGAAAACTACCAGGCTTCCGTATCAAGTTCCTCTTTTTTAACGAGGAATTTCATAAGCTAAACCCTCAATTCTTCAAGTAGATGTTTGATTTCAGTAATGTCTATCATTGACACTCCAATATTTACAATTTAATATAAAAATCAACTTTGCCTGAAAGTTAAACAATATAGTTTGAAAAGTCAATAACGACCCTCAAACTTCGGCAATTTTGGATTTTATTTTGAATTAAAAAAAGAAAGGATGAATAGGTATGCAAGAAAGACAATATGTCGTAGACGATCTTAACCTGCAGGAGTCGTGGCGTATATTCCAAATTATGGCGGAATTTGTGGAGGGTTTTGATGTAATGCCACAAGTATTTCCAGCAGTGACCATATTTGGTTCATCGCAGATCAAACCCCAAAGCGCCGTTTACAAAACCACTATCGAGGTGTCTCGTTTGCTTGTTGAAAACGGCTTCAACGTCATTTCAGGCGGCGGCCCGGGTGTCATGGAAGCAGCCAACAAGGGGGCGACCCAGGCCGGGGGGAAATCCGTAGGACTACACATCAACCTTCCCAGCGAACAGGAGGCAAACGAATATGCCAATGTCCGGCTCAATTTTAACTATTTCTTTATCCGGAAGGTTATGTTCATTAAATACGCAGTGGCCTATATTATAATGCCCGGGGGGTTTGGAACACTTGACGAGCTCTTCGAGGCCCTGACCCTGATTCAGACCAAAAGGATCAAACCCTTTCCAGTCATCCTCATGGATTCAGAGTTCTGGAACGGGCTCCTTGATTGGATTAAAGACACCCTGGTCAAGAAAAAAACCCTGTCTAAATCGGACCTGGAGGTCTTTAATGTCGTAGACACGGCCGAGGAGGCCGTGGGAATCGTAAAAAGACGAGTGATTGTCTGAGTTGAACAGGGAAGAAAAATATATCCTGCGTTCCTGGGCCCGTGATTTTGGCATAAAATTATCAGGGCCCCAGGTTCATCTCCTCGGCATTCATCTTGATGAATTATGGCAGTGGAACAAACGCATGAACCTTACGGGTCTAACCTCCCGGCAAGGAATTATTAAAGAACTTCTCATCGATTCCCTGATCCCTTCCACTTTCCTGCCTGAAACGTGCAGTGTGCTCGACGTGGGCTCGGGTGCAGGTTTTCCTGCAATCCCCTTGAAAATCTGCAGAGCAGACCTTTCGTTCCATCTCATGGAAGCCAATTCAAAAAAAGTCAGTTTTTTGAAGCAGGTCATCAGGCTCACAATGCTTCAGGGAATTAAGGTTATGAGAGGACGAATTGAAAAAGACAAAGGCCTTCTCCAACCTGAAGGATACCGCGTGATCACGGCCCGGGCTTTGGCGCATCTGTCACAGACCCTGACATGGTGTGCGCCCTGTCTTATTTCTGGCGGCATGATTGTAAATTTTCAGGGAAGACGATTTGAACATGCTCTCAAGGAAAGCGCGGACGTGATGAAAAGGGAACGACTCTTCCTTTACAAATCTATTCCTTATACATTACCAGGAAAGGACTCTCCGAGACATGTCCTCATCTTCAAGAAACATTAGTAAGAGCATCCATGATCATTGTCAGTTGTAGATCGGTGTATTTCTCAAGGGTAAGACGATTCTTGAAATGCCATCGCTTCAGGATATACATGTGGGCCATTATGATAATATTGTAGGCCATCAAATCCACGTCCACTTTTTTGAAGACCCCCCGCTCCATCCCTTCATTTATGATTTTGCCGAATATATCACTTACCTCTACCTCAAGTTGCATCACATGAGATTTGGAGGTCTTGTCAAGGGAACTGGACTTCTGATAGATCAAAAGCACCTTCTCTCTTTGCTGGTCGACTACTTTGAAATAAAGCATGATGGCAGTAGTCAACTTCTCTTTCGGGTCATCAACACTTTGGACCCGTCTGATGAGGCTTTCCCGAAAAATATTCAGGACGTCCTCCATAATCATTCGCATGACTTCCGACTTATTCTTCACATAGTGGTGCGTGACCGGTAGACTCACGCCTGCCTTTTCGGAAATCTCTTGAATGGAGGTGGCCGCAAAACCTTTTTTGGCATAAAGGGCGCTGGCCGCATCCATGATCTTTCTTCGGACCTTATCTGAAGATGCAATCTGATCAAGCACTGTTAATTTACTCATAGATCTATCCATTTTTACTTCCCTTCTACTGCATAGGGGACCAAGGTCATGGACCCGCTACAGGTGGAGCAGGAGGTCTCATTTAAAAATCCTATCTCACGTACTTAAAGGAAACATTTATCCTTGCCCGAAAAGAGGTGACTTTGCCGTCTTCAATGGTCAGGTCCAATTTAGTAACTTCGGCAATCCTCAGATCTTTCAGGCTTTCCGAGGCCGTTTCCACTGCAGTCCTGGCGGCCTCTTCCCATGATTGATCACTTGTTCCAACGAGTTCAATAATCTTGTATGTACTTCCAGCCATGTCTATCCTCCTTTTTACAAAATAATGTTATAGCCAATGAACCAACTTAAGAAATCTCACCTCCTTTCAACAAAAAATATACTTCACAATGCATACTAAATTTAATGCTTATCACAGTATTCAGTGTTTTACAATATTATATTTGAGGAAATATTTAAGCCTGCTATCATTAATTTTTCATTAATCGCACATATTTTCTTGACTTTTGTTCATTTATTACTTATTATCTTTTATCAATGAAACTTTTATTAACCCTAAACCAAAGGAGAATGTATGGCGACTGCTAACCAAATTCAATTTAGATTAAAGCTTGCCAAGAAAACATTTACAACGGCCAGCAAAGTTGTCACAGCTACAAAAAGCAGGATTAAAAAATTAGAGGCGGAGCTTAAAAAAGCCAAAGCTGCAGCAGCCAAGACGAAAAAGAAAAAACCTGCCGCAAAGAAAAAACCGGTTGCAAGGAAAAAACCAGCAGCCAGAAAAAAATAGGTATCGTTTTAGATAGAACATGAATGCACGGCGGGGCTTAGGTGTGGTGACCCTTTGCCAAGGGGATTTCTGTTTGTTAAAAACCCCATTCCTCAAGTTGACTTATCATCCTTTTCCGGTGACTGCCTGGCCAATAGTACCGGCCGCATAAAGGGCAGAACCGAATCCCTGCCATGTTTTCATAAAACACATACTCAGGAACATTTTCCTGGGCTGCATCTTTCTGGGCCTCTGTCAACAGCACATTACAGATTAAACATCTGCTGAACCAATTTGATCGAACAGGCGCAAGACGCGCCCTTTCTTTCAGCTCGGCTATCTGGCCGCTTACGCCATTCGCATGGATCAACGCTGCATTGGTAAAACGATCCGTTGCCCCCCTGTGCCGGGACAAGAGAAGCCGCCCCTCTTTCACGAGATGTTCAATGTCGCCTGGTCTGTAGTAACGCTGGTAGTGGGTATCATAGCCCAGGGCCCTAAGCCACTTGGCCAGCCTGCCCAGCATACAATCGGCGACAAATTTTATTTCCATAATCCTTCTTTCCCAATCAGGTCCGAGCCAAGGATAATCAAGATTTCTAATGTCCTGTGCAGCCTTTCATAAATTCTATATACTACAACATTAGTTTCTTTTGTAATTATTCTTTGGTGAATAGAGAGTTTTCATTGTATAATTATTACCCAAATCTGTAAATTCAGATCTCGTTAACTACTCAACGAGGTCTAAAATTGGTGATGGCCCATGGATAAAATAATTATTGAAGGCGGCAATCCCTTAAAAGGAACCGTAAAAATCAGCGGCGCAAAAAACGCAGCCCTTCCCGCTATTGCAGCCTGTCTCCTGACCGGGGGCTGGCATCAGCTCGATAATGTTCCTCATCTCAAAGATATCGTTACCATAAAAAGTATTATGTCAAAATTGGGGGTCGCATTTCGCGATAAAAAAGGATCCCTGGAGGTAAATTCCGATAATCTCAACAGTTATGAAACTCCTTATGAACTGGTGAAAACCATGAGGGCCTCAATTCTCCTCTTAGGCCCTCTCCTGGCCCGATATGGTAAGGCCAGGATATCATTGCCAGGAGGGTGTGCGATAGGTGCACGACCCATTAACCTGCACTTGAAGGCACTGTCTGCCATGGGTGTAGAAATGTTTCTGGATCAGGGATACATAAATGCCCAGGCTGATCGACTAAAAGGGGCAGACATTTTCTTTGGTACACCTACTGTAACGGGCACTGAAAACATCATGATGGCCGCTGTAACAGCCAGCGGTCAAACCATTTTAAGAAATGCCGCCAGGGAACCGGAAATCCAGGATCTCATTAACATGTTACGTAGCATGGGAGCCGACATTGAAGGGGATGGGACAGACACTATCGTGATCAATGGTGTTGAAAGCCTGCGGCCGGCCCGGCATACGATCATCCCGGACAGGATTGAGGCTGGAACTTTTATGATCGCGGCAACCATTACCAGGGGTGATATAGAAATCGAATCATGCCGTCCCCAACATTTGGGGGCGCTTATAGAAAAACTGGAGTCTGCGGGCGCAGCAATAAAAGCAAAGGGCGAGTGTATTTCTATTAAAGGACCTGATACTATTGAAAGCGTGGACATCAGAACCACGCCTTTTCCTGGTTTTCCCACAGATCTCCAGGCCCAGTTCATGTCTCTTATGTGTATTGCAAAGGGCTGGAGCATGATCA
>JAIVXD010000082.1:0-8759 GCA_048636195.1 Anaerolineales bacterium | reverse complement strand
TTTGACGCCTTGACTATTTAACTACTTAACAAGTCAACCATTTGACCAGGTCAAATTTCATTTATCATAGCCATGATCTGGTCTGTGCCAAAGCCCTTGAGGTTAATGGCCCCAGACCTGCAGGAGGCAACGCACAGTCCACAGCCTTTGCACAGAACCGGGTTGATATCGGCTTTCCCTGCAAATGGTCCTTCTTCTACAAAAGATGGGGCCGAGTATGGACAGATCTCAATGCACACCCCGCAACTGCTGCAGGATACAGGGCTCACTTCTGCTATCGTGCCGCTGGCAAATACTGTCCCTGTTGCAATGAGCGCGCTGGCACGAGATGCCGCTGCCATGGCCTGGGCAATACTCTCATCCACGGACTTGGGGTAATGGGACATTCCACAGAGAAACACGCCATCAATGGCAAATTCCACAGGTCTCAGTTTAGGATGTGCTTCGATAAAGAAACCATCTTCGTTCACAGGAAGCTTGAAGAATTCAGCCAATTGCTCACTTTCTGATGGCAATACAGCAGTCGCGAGGGTAAGTAAGTCTGCTCGGATGGTAATCATTCTATCCAAGATCTGGTCTTTTACCTCGATTTCCAAGGCATCACTTACCGCCTTAACCTTTGGTTTGTTTTCAGGGTCATAACGGAAAAAGATAACGCCTTGTTTCCGTGCCCTGGTATATAGTTCTTCCCGTTCCCCGTAGGTCCGCATATCACGATACATCACATATACATCAATGTCAGGATTGCGCTGCTTCAATTCAAGAGCGCTTCTAACGGTGTGAGTGCAACAAACCCGACTGCAGTACGAACGATCCGGTTCCCGGGAGCCAACACACTGGATAAATGCCACTGATTTGAGATTATTTAGGGAAGGATCATCCTGAATAAACCGCTCATCCAGTTCCTGGTGGGTGAGCACACGTGGATCGTCGCCATAAAGGTATTCCTTTGGCTTGTATTCCCGCCCGCCAGTTGCGATTATGACGGCCCCATGCTCAAAAGCAATTGCTTCCCCTTCCTTGGTTTTTATGGCCG
Organism: Anaerolineales bacterium; assembly: GCA_048636195.1. GTDB lineage: Bacteria > Desulfobacterota > DSM-4660 > Desulfatiglandales > Desulfatiglandaceae > 4484-190-2. The sequence goes on along the minus strand of JAIVXD010000082.1, from coordinate 7,723 downwards.
ACTTGAAGTTGCCAACAAACCCCTCCACATCAATCAATTCCGCTGAACGGTATACGTGAATCTGTGGATGTGCTTCCACATCATCGGTCAAGGCATTGACAAAGGACCGGATGTCTTCCCCCTTCCACGTTTTGTTAAGGAATCTCGCATGACCACCCAACTCCTCCGACCGTTCCACCAGGTAGACCTCATAGCCTTGATCTGCCAGGTTTTTAGCAGCCACCATACCGGCGACACCACCTCCCACCACCAGGGTGGCCGGGTTGAGTTGCAACTCCGTCTCCGGAAGCGGTTCCAAAAGGGCCGCCTTGGAAACGGCCATCCTGACCAAGTCTTTGGCCTTTTCAGTGGCAGCCTCGGGTTCGTTCGGATGTACCCAGGAGTCTTGATTCCGAATATTAGTCATCTCGAACAGATATTTGTTGAGCCCTGAATCCAGCAGGGTTTCCTGGAAAAGTGGCTCGTGGGTCTTTGGTGTGCATGCAGCCACCACCACACGGTTGATACCCTGTTCCTTGATCACTTCAGCCATTTTGACCTGGGTGTCCTGGGAGCAGGTATACATGTTATCTTCCACGTAGCTGACATACGGGAGCGTTCTGGCATAATCCCGAACTTCGGGCACGTTCACCACGCCGGCAATGTTGATACCGCACCGGCAAACAAACACTCCTATACGGGGCGGGACTCCAACCACATTGGTCTGTGGCGGGATATCTTTTACCTCAGTCTGGGTCCACCGGCTCTCACTGAGAAGAACGCCGCAGGCCGCGGCTGCTGCAGAGGATTCTACTACGGATTGGGGAATATCCTTTGGCCCCTGTATTGCTCCGCAGACATAAATCCCTGACCTGTTCGTTGCTACCGGCTTAAAACTGTCGGTCCTGGCAAAGTTGTACTGGTTTAGCTCAATACCCAGGCGTTTGCCAAGTTCAATGGTATCCTTTCCAACCTGAAATCCTACTGATAGAACCACAAGTTGAAAAATCTCGCTCTTAGGCTCACCACTCTCGTCTGAATATATGATTCGCAAATCGCCATTTTTCAGGGGATCGACAGTATGGACACGCGAACGAATAAAGCGGACACCATGCTCGTCCCGGGCACGATCATAATAGTTCTCAAAGTCCTTGCCATGAGTACGCATATCCATATAAAAAATAGCCGCCTCCATGTCTCCGTGAGCATGCTCCATGGCAATCACGGCCTCTTTGATGGCGTACATGCAACAAACAGCCGAGCAGTAAGCATTGCTGTATTCATGGGTATCGCGAGAACCCACACACTGCAACCAGGCAATTTTCTTCGGTTCCTCGCGATCATAGGGCCGCATGAGGTGACCCATATAGGGGCCAGACGCACTAAGTATCCTCTCAAATTCCATACTGGTGATCACATTGGGAGATTGCGAATAGCCGTAAGTATCAAGATTGCTCGGATCATAAACCTCGTTACCCACGGCCAGGATCACTGCACCGATTTCTATCTCCGATTTTTTGGGTTCATCATCATATCGGATTGCATCGGCCAGACAGACCTTTTCGCAAAGCCCGCAACCGATGCACAGATCCCGATCGATGGTATAGGCGAGAGGTATGGCCTGGGCGTATCTGATGGAAGTGGCTGCCCTCAAATTGAGACCGCAGTCATATTCATTTATACCGTTTATGGGACAGGCCTGACTGCATTGACCGCACCCGGTGCACACATCAGGGTCAATATAACGAGGATCGTTCCTTAAGGTTGCCACAAAATGTCCTGGCTCACCTTCAAGGGATTCAACCTCTGAGTTGGTAATGATATTGATATTCAGGTGCCGGCCGACCTCGACCAGTTTAGGTGAGATAATTCACATGGCACAATCATTGGTTGGAAAGGTCTTATCCAACTGTGCCATTATTCCCCCGATACTCGGGGATCGATCAACCAGATGCACGTAATATCCTGCAGTTGCCAGATCCAGGGCCGCCTGCATACCGGCGATACCGGCCCCGACCACCATCACGCTTCCTGTTTTTTGTTTCTCTTTCTTCTTTGCCATGGCAATTCCTTATTGAGAACTTACAGCCTATGCAGCCAAACCGATGAACTTTGGAGTGCTCCCGTCGTAACCGGTTAATTCTGCCTGTCCGTGTTTTTCTAGTTCGTTCAGACGTAAAGAAACAGTATATACAGGCAATCCGATTTTTTTGGCCATTTCATGCACAGAATGCGGACCCTTCCTGAGCACCTCCACAATCATCGCTTTATGATATTCTTCTTCTGTGGCTTGTTTAAGCAGCTTTTTGTAATCTTCTTCTTCCAGTTTTTCGTGGTAAACATTTTCAATCTCAGTTAGCTCCCTCGTCATTCCAATCAACCAACGGATCCGGGGTGAACTGAGTGTTTGTTCAATAGCTGCCAAAGGGAGCTTAAACTGTTCAGGATCAAAAGGACCCAATTCCTTTGTCTGTTCACTGAATTGAGTCATATAGTCTGCAAACAACGGTCCTTCGGCCGAACTGACCCAGCGAAGCTGCATTCGATTACGACCAATGCCCGAAATATCCAGAAGGTGCTCTACTATTTCCATTCTATTAGCAGTATGAATATTACCATCCTGGTAATGACAATCCCCTATGTGTCACCCGCCGACAAATACGCTGTCAAATCCGCTTTCGAGACCCTTCACAATATAAACCGGATCAACTCGTGCTGAACACATGGTTCGAATTACACGGGTCGCAGGAGGATATTGGAGGCGGGACACCCCTGCTGAATCAGCAGCCGCGTAGGCGCACCAATTACACAAAAATGATAATATTTTTGGCTTGAATTGTTTGTTCATTGTCCCTCTCTTTATTTATGTTTTCACATTCAATATTCGATGTTGGACGTTCGATGTTCGATGTTCATTTGTTTCAGTCCCTCCTGGGCAAAAACAACTTAGCGCTTATGGCCCTAAGTAGCCAGTAATGCCTTACATTTCTCAATCAGTGGAGGCAAAACCTTTCGATAATCGGCCACTACTCCAAGATCAGAGACCTTAAACATACCGGCATCAGAATCCTTATTTATTGCCACTATGAGCTTTGACTCTGAGCATCCGGCAATATGCTGAGATGCGCCGCGTATCCCGATTGCAAAATAAAGGTCAGGCTTTACAGTCTTGCCTGAATCTCCGATTACCATACTTGTTGTGGGTACCCACCCTTCATCGTAAGGTACCGTTGTTGTACCTACAGCACCCCCGAAGATCCTGGCAAAATCTTGAAGAAGTTGGAAGCCCTCAGCATCACCAATTCCTCCTCCGCCGGCAACTATTACCTTGGCGTCCTCGAGCTTTATCCCTTCCATTTCCTCTTTTGTTGTACTCACCAGCTTGGTTCTTACTGCTGAATCATCTATTGTCACCTTGATATTTTCGATTTCGCCCTTTCTTGAGCTATCAGGTTCAAGTGGTGTCATGGCTCTTGGCTTTATAGTTGCCAATTGAGGCTGGGAATCTTTAGAAACCACAACTGCAATAGCATTGCCGCCATAAACTGACCGGGTCTGAACCAAAGACTTACTATCCGGATCTATGTCAAGATGAATGCAATTCATGCAAGGGAAGCACCCAAGTCTAAAAGCTACCCTGCCTGCTACATCGCGTCCCATAGTGGTATGCCCTAATAAAACAACAGACGGCTCTATTTGCTGACATGCCTGGGTAATTGCAGCAGTATAACTGTCGGGGTTATACTTAGATAGAGAGGGGTCATCTACCAAACAGACCTTATCCGCCCCATAGACGATAGCTTCCTCACCGCAGTCCCGAATATTACTTCCTATGATTAGTGCGTTTAACTTCCCATTAAGTACTCCGGCCAGTATTTTTCCTGCGCCCAGCAATTCCTTGGTAATTGCTGTAATCTTCCCATCTTCCTGTTCTCCACAGATTAGTACTGCGCTGTTTTGAGCCATTCGATATCTCCTTTCCTATATTACCCCAGCCGCTCTCAACTTCCCTGCCAAATTCCCAGCGACCTCATCCGGACTTTCGCCACTGACGATTTCACATGTCCTTTCTCGCTCAGGGATAGAGAGGCTCAGCAGCTTAGATCCCTCGGCGTTTGCTCCAATGAGGGAGACATCAGCGTTAATATCCTGATTTGACCAAACCGGGATTTCCTTTCGCACTGCGTTTATGATACCCATTCCAGTGGGTAGGCGAGGCAAGCCAATCTCATTGCTCACAGTTAATACTGCTGGAAGGGAGACCTCAAACACCTGATTGCCATCTGGAATTACCCGTTCAACCTTTAGGATATTATTATCTAATAGGTCAATATTTTTGGCTAAGCTAATGAGAGGTAGATTTAGTCTCTCGGCCAGGACAGAGGCCACAATGCCCATACTCCAATCAGCCGCTTCTCTCCCGCACAGGACAAGGTCGAAGGCATCAAGTTTCTGTATTGCCTGGGCCAGGATGTAGGCTGTAGCAAGGCTATCCGAACCCGCAAACGCATCATCAGTCAGGATAATTCCCTCATCAGCACCCATGGCCAAAGCACGCCTGACCACCTCTTTAGACTCATCAGTGCCTACGGTTATTGCTGTTATCTTACCTCCATGTTTTTCCTTGACTCGCAGCGCAGCCTCTACTGCTTGAGCATCACAAGGATTTATCACCAGTGGTATTCCCTCGGGGGGAATCACCTGGTTATCCTTAACCCTAAATTTTTCTGTTGGCATCTCAGGGTCCAGGACTTGCTTAACGCATACCACAATATTCATTTTTCTTTCCTCCTTACCATATTCACACCTAAAGTGATCGGTTCAAGGTTCAGAGTTCAAGGGTTATAATATACTGACATTCCTGTCTTTATAGCACAATACCCAGAGCAGCCTCTTTCACCCATTTGGTGAAACATGCGTGTCGTCCCTATTGAGGCATCATCCTTTTGATATCAAACAGTTAGGCATCTTTAACCGGGAACCGTGAACTTTGAACCTAACAACCTGTTTATTTACGAGAAAGCAGGTATCCCCAGAAGCTGCTGCCCAATAGTCAACTGGTGCATTTGTACTGTCCCCCCCAGTATCGTAGCTACTATCGCATCCTGATAGTGGTGCCCAACGGGATAGTCATCAACAGTTCCAAAGGCCCCATGAATCTTAACAGCCTCTGATGTTACCCAGAGTGCCATCTCTGTGGCAAAATACTTGGCGTAGGACATCTCTTTAATATGCCTGATGCCCCGGGTCTTCATGTCAGCCACACGATAGGCAAGCCATCTGGCTGCCTCAATCTTCATTGCCATATCAGCGATTACCCCCTGTATCAACTGATGGCCACCTATGGGCTTTCCAAACTGGACTCGCTCCTTGGCATACTTTACACACGAGTCAAGACAACTCTGGGCTATACCAATACAACCAACGGCCAGGAAAAGACGGGCAGTATCAATGCCTCGCAGGGCATTCCTTAAAGCGCGCCCGGTCTCCCCAACCTTATTCTCCAAGGGTACTTCTACATCGCTGAATCTTAAGTTGCCCTCACTGCCACCTCGCCAGCCTAACTTGCCTTTTAGAGGCACACTCGAAAAACCTGGTGTACCCCTCTCAACTATGAATGTGGCAAGCCCTTTCATGCCCTGGGTTTTGTCTGTCTGGGCAATGACTAAAATTACGTCACCTATCTCGCCATTGGTAATAAAGATCTTGTTGCCATTGATGACCCAGCGGTCACCCTTGAGTACGGCAGTAGTCTCAATCCTGGACGAATCACTACCGGCATTAGGTTCAACTACAGCACCGACCAGAATCGAATCACCACTACACACTGGGGGCAGGTATTTCTGCTTCTGCTCATCGGTACCGGCATCCAGAAGATTAGTTCCCGGTTGGATGGGGCCGCTGGTTGACGCCTGAATTACAGCCAGGCTAGCCCGGCAAAGCTGCTCCCAGATAATGGCTGAGGTAAGATAATCGAGCCCCAACCCTCCATATTCCTGGGGCAAATGTGGAGCTAATAGCCCCTGTGATGCCAGCTTTTTTATAATCCCAGGGTCAAATTTGTCGTGGCGGACATTTTCCTTGAGTGTTGGTAAAATCTCCTGTTCGGCAAACTTACGTGCCATATCCTGAAACATTTTCTGTTCTTCATTCAGCTCAAAATCCATTTTTTTGTGCCTCCAAGTATTTTATTCCTGTAAGTTCTCAATAAGTACGGGCATTCCGACTGCTTCCCCCTTTTGCAAAGGGGGATAGAGGCCTCCGGCTCGTAAGCCCTACGGCTCGGAGAGGGGATTTTTCTAATTCAGCCCGGATTTATTGAGAACTTACTTAATCCTTTTGGACAAGCTCAACGAGGACGCCATGAGTCCCCTTGGGGTGAAGGAAGGCGCTTAATCCCTCGGCACCGGGCGCCGGTTCTCCCAGGGCCTCAATTCCTTTAGCTTTAAGCGAACCGATTTCTGCGTTGATATCATCCACCTCATAGCAGACATGTTGGATACCCTCGCCGCGCTTTTCCAGGAATTTGGATATTGGCCCCGCACTACCAACAGGCTCCAGGAGCTCAACAGTAACATTCTCTAATTCCACCATGCTCACCCTAACCGTTCCTCCTCCCCCAATTATCGGTTCAGACGATTCAAGCCCAAAGACTGAACGATAAAACTCCCTGGCTTCTTTAAGGTCTTTTACTGCCACACCCAGATGACTAATCGCTTTTAGCATTTATCGCCTCCTAATGAAAAGATTGCCTTTTTATGGTGAGAAATATAGGGGAAACAATGGTTGTGTGTCAAGGAATTACGGATTCCCTTTTGCCTCAGTCCACTTTCGGCCCTTTCATCGTCCCTTAAATCGAGGCTTTCTTTTTTCAAAGAATGCCCATTGACCCTCTGCCATGTCCTCACTCTGAAGAGATCGGATAAAAAGCGAGCGAATCTCTTCCTCATCCCCTTTCTCAAGGATAGGATATTCAGCTATTTTGTTAAGAGTAAACTTGGTGCCTTGAAGGGACAGAGGCGCATTTTCAGCGATCTCCCTTGCCAGGTCATAAGTGAAGGCCTCAAGCGCCCCATCATCGACCACGTGGTTCACAAGCCCCATTTGCAAGCAGCTCTGGCTGTCATATTTGCGGCCCGTAAGGAATATCTCGAGGGTGCGGCTGAATCCCAAGACCGTGAGGAATCGCCGATACCCGGGATAGGGATAGACAAGTCCGATTTTGGCGGGGGTCATACCCATTTTTACACGCCTTGCTGCGATGCGAATATCACACCCTATGGCCAGCTCACATCCCCCGCCATAGGCGTACCCGTTTAGCATGGCAATCACCGGGTAGGGAAATTTTCGAATCGCCTGAAGGGCCCTTTCAAGAGGCGGTGTCTCTTTTAGGTGCGCTTCCATTTGGGAAGTAGGTTTGGTAGGCAGGGCTGAGATATCATAACCCGCACAAAAGGCTTGATCTCCTGCACCTCTGAGGATGATAACTAAAACATTCCCTTCTTCTGTAAGCTCCTCAATCGCCTTGGTCATCTTGAGCAGGCAGGTCGGTGTCAAGAGATTTCGTTTTTCAGGACGGTTGATAAGCATTGTGCAGATAGGCCCTTCTTTTCGGACAATTAACTCGTTTTCAACTTCCATGTCACTTCCTCTAAAATCCAATACCATTTTTGTTTCGAGACTAAGTTTTTTTGGTACTCAGGTTAAAAGTTCAAAGGTTCACAGTTCAAGGTTAACTGATGAA
>JAIVXD010000081.1:0-8766 GCA_048636195.1 Anaerolineales bacterium | reverse complement strand
ACTTTGAACCCTTGAACGGTTACATATTTTTTAGCATTTGTCATTTGACATTCATTTGAAATTTGGGCTTTGACCTTTGTCATTCGAATTCATTTTATTTACATATTTGGACCAATTTAGGGTTACCATTCATGCCACCTCTTTTAGGGGTGGTAGTTGACTGCATATCTTCTATTGATGTCTTTCAATTGTCAACAGGCAATCGTCAATCGTCAATCCCTTTCGGTCTCGGATACAGACCGCCACGTTCTACAATCTCCGGAACTTTCTCCTCCCATTCGATTGCCATAATATGAAATCCTTTTACCCCCTCCACCTCCTTGAGCCGCTGGATGGTTTCCACGCAGATATCGATTCCTTCTTGGGCCTGTTTTTCCTTGGGCACGCCGCTCATGCGTTTGACAACTTCATCAGGCACGTCCATACCAGGCACCCGGTTTTTCATATATTTTGCCATGCCAGCAGATTTAAAAGGAGTGACTCCTGCCAGGATGTAGACTTTCTCGTGGAGCCCCCTGTCACGGGCCTGTTTTAGCCAGAGTTCGAATTTTTCAAGGTTGTAAATGCACTGGGTCTGTATGAATTCCACCCCGGCCGCTATCTTTTTTGCCAAACGGGGGACCCGGATCTCAAAAGGATCGGCAAAGGGGTTGGCGGCGGCGCCTACAAACATCTGTGGAGGCCGTTTGATATCATCTCCTCCCAGAAATTTTCCCTCATCCCTCATTAACCTTACGGTCTGGATCAGTTGCATTGAATCAATATCAAATACATTCTGGCCCTGGGCACTGTCACCAAAATTCTGGTGGTCTCCTGAAAGGCAGAGGATATTGTAAATATCAAAAGAGGCGGCTCCCAGGATGTCGCTCTGGAGAGCGATCCGGTTTCTATCCCGTGTAACCATCTGAAGCGTTGGCTCAACCCCCATTTTTTTTAAGTGGATACAGGATGCCAGGCTGCAAAGACGGGTCATTGACGTCTGATTATCCGTGATATTGATGGCATCCACATAATCCTTGATCATTTCCGCTTTCCTGGTGATAGCTTCGGGATCGCTCCCCCTTGGTGGCCCGCATTCTGATGTAACCGCCAGGTGTCCTGCCGCGAGAATTTTTTCCAGCTTGCTCGGTGTCCTCGTGCTCATAGTCTCACATCCTCCCTGACCACTTTTCTGGGCCCGCCGGCACGTTCTGTTGACCAGTCTTTTATGGGCATGATCTGTTCGTATTCGTCAAACCTGTCCAGCTCTTTGAGCCGATCAATAATAATCTGCCAGGCACAGTCAAGATCCTTGCTTATCTCACATTTTCCCTTGGTGGACCCGCCGCAGGGACCGTTTAAAAGCCTTTTGGCACACCGGGAAATGGGGCAGATTCCCGCGGTTTTTCCAAGGATACACTGCCCGCACCCCTGACACCGTTCGCTCCACACGCCTCTTTCTTCGGCAGCACCCATAAAACAGGTGTTGACTCCGGGAAAGACCGGGGTGCTGAAGTATTTTTCCGCCATAAACTGGACCCCGACCCCACAGGCCAGGGATAAGACAGCGTCATATTGATCAATCCTGTCCCGGATTTCCTCCAGGTATTCATGATCGCACTGTCGTTCCAGTGTGACTTCGTCTATATCTACTTTCTTTCCTTCATTCATGAAATACATGCGCAGGGCTGAGGCCAAAATGCCGACCTCCTTTTTCCCCCCGGCTTCACAGACGGTCACACACTCATTGCACCCTGCAATCAGGAGTTTTTGGAAATCCTTTACGTAGTCAATGATTTCCTCAATCGGCTTTTTTTCTGCAACAATCATGCGGTGTACCTCACTTTCTTGGGTTCGCTAACGGATAAGTCGTCAGTCTGTTTAACTGATTGTGTTTTGAAATTCATGTTGCGGGTTGCGAGTTCCGGGTTACGCGTTAAGAAAGTAAACAATGAAAATGAAACCCGAAACTCGCAACTCCTAACCGCAACTCCTAACCCGCAACTCGTAACCCGTAACCCGTAACTCATCATGCAGCCATTTTTTCCTTTGCCTTTTTAAGTGGGTTCGGGCCCAACTCCTTTATCTTTTCAGTCATTTCTACTGCATACTCAGCAAATCGCGGGCCGTCACTGGACGAAAGATTATACATCCACACCCTTTCGCCTCCGATTCCTATGGTATCAAGAATCTTTTTGGCCTGATCTACCCTTTTCCGGGCCTGGAGGTTGCCGTTTTCAAAACGACATTCCCCTTCAAGACAGCCTACCACGTAAACGCCGTCTGCCCCTTTTTCAAATGCACGTAATATGTGAATGATATCCACCTTTCCGGTACAGGGCAACCTGACGATCCTGATGGTGCCCGGATAGTTGATGCGCATGGAACCTGCCAGGTCCGCGGCCGTATATCCTCAGAAATTGCAGCAAAAGGCAATAATTATGGGCTCAAAGTCCTTCATCATAGTACTCCTTCCAGTAATGCTTCCACTTTACTCATGATCTGGTCATCCTCATACCAGTTCAGTTCTATGGCCTTGGCAGGGCATTCGGCAGCGCATATGCCGCAACCATGACACAGAGCTTCATCAATTTCACTGATGCCTTCCTCGTTGATGCGAGGTACTCCATAGGGGCAGGCCCGAACACAAACAAGGCATGCTGTGCACAGATCCGGATCGACTCTCGCTGTTATAGCAGAAAGAGTAATTTCTGACTGGGAAAGGAAGATAGTGGCCCTGGAGGCGGCTGCAAGGGACTGGGAGATAGCTTCAGATATTAGTTTCGGGCTGTGTGCGGTTCCGCACAAGAAAACCCCCTCATTGGCCAGATCCACCGGCCTCAACTTGACATGGGCTTCAATAAAATATCCCTCATTATTTCTAGGCAGCTTTAGTATGGATGCCAGTTCCGAAGTGTCTTCTGCCACCATGCCGGCACTCAGGGCCAGAAGGTCAGCAGGGATGACAAGATCTCGCTGAAGGATATGATCTTTGAAAGTGACCATAATACCCTCATCAGTTGCCTCAGCCTTTGGGGGATTATCCTGACTGTAGCGGGAGAAAATGATGCCCTGCTGCCTGGCCTCGGTGTAGTAGTCCTCCAGCATGCCATACATACGCACGTCTCTGTAAAGGATGTACACATCTGCATCCGGATTCAGTTCCTTGATATGAAGGGCATTCTTGACTGCGCTCTGACAGCAGATGCGGGAGCAGTTGGGGTTCTCCTCATTTCTGGATCCCACGCACTGGATCATGACCACTTTTTTAAGGTCATCGGCCCCTTTCATTTCCAGCCGTTTTCCCAGTTCGATCTGGGTCATCACACGGTAGTCCTGTCCATAGAGATATTCGGATGGTTTATATTCATTTGCTCCGGTGGCCAGGATCACAACGCCATGGTCGATCTTGCGCTCATACATTCCCGGCCCCACCATAATCTCTGTGGTGAAATTTCCCTTGAATCCGCTGAACCCCACAATAAGAGATTCTGTAAGCACCTGTATTTTTTCGTGGTTAGTGACCTTATCCACAAGTTCCAGAAGGTATCTCTGAATATCCTCACCCTCTATGGTGGTCGTCAAATCCCTGGCAAGACCACCTAATTGGGCCTCCTTTTCCACAATCACTACTTCAAAGCCCTGGTCTGCAAGACCCACAGCGGCATTCATTCCTGCCACGCCGCCACCGATAACCAGTGCCCGCCTGTTAATGGGGATCTTTTTCTCTGTAAGGGGTTTTAAAAGACCTGCCCTTGCCACAGCCATCCGTACCAGGTCCTTGGCCTTTTTTGTTGCGGCCTCCGGATCATTGCCATGGACCCAGGAATTTTGGTCCCGGATATTGGCCATCTCGAACAGATACTTGTTTAGGCCGCATGCCTGAAGGGTTTCCTGGAAAAGCGGTTCATGGGTCCTGGGTGAACAGGATGCCACCACGACGCGGTTGAGGTCGTTTTCCTTAATAACCTCTCTGATCTTATCCTGGGTGTCCTGGGAGCAGGTAAAGAGATTCTGATCCACAAACGTTACACAGGGGAGGGTGGCTGCATAATCGACAACCGAAGGGACATCAACAACGCCGGCGATATTAATGCCACAGTTGCAAACAAAGACCCCGATCCTTGGTTCCTGGTCCGCTATATCCAATTCGTCAGGGACCTCAAAGGTTTTGGTATCGGTTCCCCGCGCTTCGCTTAATGCCATGCCGGCTGCACAGGCCGCTGCACTGGCCTCGGTCACCGAACCGGGGATGTCTTTTGGTCCCTGGAAGATACCGCAACTATAAATGCCGTCTCGGGATGTGTTTACAGGGGTAAAGGGATGGGTGGACGCGAAATTATAGCTGTTCAGGGCCACTCCCAGATGTTCGGCGAGATCAATGGTGCCTTGATTAATTTGAATTCCAACCGATAAGACCACCATGTCAAAGACTTCCTCATGTATAGCGCCTGTTTCATCAGAATAGCCGATTCGGAGGTCGTCAGTGCCGGGGATCGGATCAATGGTATGGATTCTGGACCGGACAAATCTTACTCCGTGCTCTTCCCTGGCCCGGTTGTAATATAATTCATAGTCTTTTCCGAACGTCCGCATATCCATAAAAAAGATGGCAGTATCCAGGAGTTCTTTGCTGTGATCCTTGGCGATAACGGCTTCTTTAATGGCATACATGCAACACATGGCGGAACAATATCCGTTTCCGCAGTGTGCCGAGTCCCGTGAACCCACGCATTGCAGCCATGCAATCTTGTTTGGCTCTTTTTCGTCAGAAGGCCTGGTGAGGTGGCCTAAAGTTGGGCCGGTGGCGCTCAGAATACGTTCAAATTCAAGACTGGTCAGAATATTGGGATGACTGCTGTGGTGATAGAATTCTTCATAAGGCGCAGGATCAAATGCATCATTACCTGGACAGAGAATCACCGAACCCACCTCGATCTCACGGTGGACCGCCTGCTGTTCATGGTCGATAGCCTCTGCCAGACAGGCCTTCACACACTGATAACATTCGGAGCAGATACCACATTCGAGACAGCGTTCCGCTTCGGATTTGGCTTCCTGTTCATTGAACCCGAGGGCGATTTCGTTGAAATTTCCATGACGTTCATCAAGTGAGCGTTTCCTCACAGGCGTCCTGGGGAGGAGCGGCTCAGAATTGATGTCAGGTTTTTCATAGGACCAGTCTTTTTCCCGCCCCTCTTTCAGATCAAGGCCGTTCAGATATCGAGCAATACTCTCGGCAGCTTCTTTTCCGCACTCCACCGCCTCCACCACGGACTTTGGACCGTAAAGGACATCACCACCAGCAAATACCCCTTGAATAGATGTCTCGAGGGTAAGAAGGTCAGCCTCCAGTCCGCCTTTTCGGCTTACGGGGATGCTCTCTTTTTTCGCAAAGGAGAGATCTGCCGCCTGCCCTATGGCGACGATGATCGTGTCCGCATCAATGGTGGTCAGATCTGTTTCATCATACCGGGGATTAAAGGCGCCATTTTCGTCAAAAACGTCAGTACACCGTTTGAATTCGATCCCCGTGACCTGACCGTCCTTCTCCAGGAACCTATTGGGCCCCAGGCTGTTGATAATACTGATTTTCTCCTCGAGTGCCTCCTCAATCTCGTAGTCCCATGCAGGCATTTCATCTCTTTTTTCAAGACAGATTAAGGATATATCTTGAGCTCCCACCCGCTTGGCGCTGAGTGCCACATCGATGGCCACATTCCCGCCGCCAATAACGACAACTTTTTTCCCCACTGAGATCGTATTTCCAACAGCAGTATCCCGCAAGAAATCAATGCCTTTAAGAACGCCCGGGAGATCTTCACCCTCCACGTTCAACGCCCTGCTCAGGTGGAGACCTGTGGCGAGAAAAAAGGCCTTAAAGCCTTCACCTTTGAGACTTTCAAAGGTGATATCTTCTCCAAAGGTGACACCCGTTTTGATCTCCACCCCCATATCTTCAATGACTTTAATCTCCGCTGCCACAATATCCCTGGGAAGTCTGTACTCCGGAATGCCTACGGCCATCATGCCTCCAGCCACAGGTAGTTTCTCAAATATGGTGACCTGGTAACCTTCCTTGGTTAAGAAATATGCAGCCGAAAGACCGGCCGGGCCGGCCCCGATCACAGCGATCTTCTCTTCTCTCTTTTCACCCACTTCAGGAACGAAACAGGTCTCTTCGGAGAAATCCACGTCTGCCAGGAAACGATGGAGATACTGAATGGCAATGGGTTCGTCCGCATCGCCCCTTGTGCAGATTCCTTCACATGGATGGTGACAGACGCGGCCGCAAATGGCCGGAAAGGGGTGCGCATCCTTGAAAAGCTCTAACGCCTCCCTATATTTGCCCTGGTTGATCAGGGCGATGTAACCCTGAATGCTCACATGGGCCGGGCAGGTGGCCTTGCAGGGAGCGGTGCCTGTTTTAGAAATAGCAAAGGCCCCTGGAATGGCCTGGGGATAGAGTTTGTAGATTGCCTTTCTGGTAGAAAGATTCTCGTCATATTCGTTATCCAGCTCTATGGGACAGACCTTTTCACACTCGCCACAACTGGTGCACTTGGAAAGGTCAATAAAACGGGGTTGTTGCAATACTTGAGCCTTGAAATGACCTACATTTCCTTGTAGCTGAAGGAGTTCTGTGTTTGTCAGTAGTTCTATGTTCAGGTGCCGGCCGACCTCGACCAGTTTCGGTGAGATAACTCACATGGCGCAGTCATTGGTTGGAAACGTCTTGTCCAATTGAGACATAAGTCCGCCAATGGCAGATGATTTCTCAAGAAGATAGACATAGTAACCGGAGTCTGCAAGATCAAGGGCGGATTGCATACCCGCAATGCCACCGCCCACGACCATGACTGATCCTGACATTTGATTGGTTTTTTTCTCGCTCATTCCCTTTACCTCTCTATAGCTTTGCTGCGTCAAGGACCTGTGGGAGTTTATCCTCCCATCCAACCGTTGAAATCATAACCCCTGCCATTCCCATGTCTTTCAAGCTACCAATGATCTCCGCCGCTAACTTGATACACTGTTTTAATTTATCCGGGGCCTTTTGAATGTCCCGGATCATTTCCTTGGGAATGGAGATGCTTTTGATATTCCGATCAATGTATCGGGCCATACCTGCTGATTTTAAAAGGAGGACCGTGGGAATCACCGCACCCTTACTGGTGTCTACATGTTTCATGAATTGCTGAAACCGGTGCAGGTCAAAGACAGGTGTGGTAATCAGGAACTGGACACCGAGGTTTATCATTTTGTTGAGGTTTTGCATCTCAATATCCATTACCCCGCCCAGGGCGCCTGCATTAACGGTCGAACCGGTGCAGAAACCGGGTGCCCCACTTAGCTCTACACCCGCCATATCCTTCCCGTTTTGGAGTTTTTGAATGGTTTCGAGAAGCTCAATCAGATTCAAATCGTTTACAAGCCTTGCCTGGGGATGATCGCCATAGGTGATATCTTCCCCGGGAACGGCCATTATATTGGGTATACCGAGGGCCGCTGCGGCAAGTATATCGGCCTGGAGGGCCAGCCGATTACGGTCTCGACAGCACACCTGAAATATGGTCTCGATGCCGTGACTCTGCAAAAATGCGCAGCCGCCCAGAGAACTGGCTTTCATCACCGCATTGCCCATTTCAGGAACCATAACGGCATCTACTCGTCCTTTGATCTGCCTGGCATTTTTTAAAAGACGCGAGAAGTCAGCTCCTTTGGGCGGTTCAAATTCCCCTAAGACGACGAATTCACCTGATTTAATCTTGGCCTCTAACGACATAATGTGATCCTCCACGGTTAGTGGGATAATTTGTGAATGGCCTTGGAGATGACCATTTCAAGATCAAATGATTTGATGTTGAGGCAGTTTCAAAATGTTTCCCGCTTACAGCGGGATTCAAGATCAAGGAAGGCGAAAATTTTAACCACCCCGCTTAAATACAGCGGGACAGGCATCCATACATTGAGTATTTCGAGGATTAAAATTTGAGCCTGACGCAGAGATTGTGCAAAAAAGGACGTTTTGAAATTGGCTCAGTTTTTTCTTGGCTTTATGCCTTCTAACTGCCACAAGAATAACAATAACAATGCCGCCAATTCCCCCGATTAATCCTATCAATCCACATTCAAGCAAAGCAAGTAAAACGCGCTTTGTCTGGGACTTCCGTAACATAAAGACTTGATTTGAAGTTAAGTTGCTGATTTCTATAGTGTATTTACCTGATGTTTCCGCTAAAAAACTACATACGGCATACTTTTTACTATGCCCAGATGATTCAGTCGACCCATGGGAGGATTTCAGCGTGAGCCCTTCTTTTGTCTTATTATCCACTACTTTTATGATGACACCATCGGGTAATTCTGGAGGGGATGAGTAGTTTCTACCTTGAAAGAATGTCTTTGCAGCATGCCATAGAACGTATTTCCCCGGATCATCCAGGGTGAAGGTCTGTGCGCACGGAGCCAGGAAATACTCTCCACTTGTAAAACCTGAGACTAACGTGACAATGAACCACCCGGGCGCACCGATTGTTCCCATAAAAAACAGCATGACTCCGACGACGTACCAGGTTCGACCTGGATGGATCTTCTGCTGAGCAGCATTCATTTTTTTAAAGATACTTTTTTGACAGGATTAACAGGATATTCACGATTCAAACTAACCAAACCCATCCTGTTAATCCACATCTAAATCCTTTGTTTTGCGTTTGATTTCAACTTTCCGTTTACTAAAATTAATAATGAAGCCTACAGGTTTTTCTGTTGCAACAGGATAATTTC
>JAIVXD010000080.1:0-8817 GCA_048636195.1 Anaerolineales bacterium | reverse complement strand
AGATGTATCATTTTACATAGTTGATGAAAAAGATCCTATTGTTCAGACCTACTCAAGTATATTCCCTGATCTGTTTAAGCCTTTCAATGATATGCCTGCTGATCTGAAAAAGCATATCCGCTATCCCAGGGATCTGTTTAAAATACAAATTAATGCGTACACAACGTATCACATGGAAGACGTTCAGGTCTTCTATAACCAGGAGGACCTGTGGGAAATCCCTGATGAGATGTATGGTGACAGCCGGCAAAAAATGGAGCCTTATTATGTCATCATAAAGCTGCCAGAAGGGGATAAAGAAGAATTTCTTCTAATGACCCCCTTCACCCCTTCAAAGAAGGATAACATGATCGCTTGGCTGGCGGGCAGAAGTGACCTGCCAAATTACGGAAATCTATTGGTATACAAGTTGCCCAAAGAAAAACTGGTCTACGGGCCTATGCAAATTGAAGCCAGAATAGACCAGCATACGGATATATCCCGGGAATTGAGTTTGTGGGGCCAGGGTGGGTCAAGGGTCATCAGGGGAAATCTCCTGGCCATTCCCATCAGCGACTCGTTTATCTATGTGGAACCCATATACCTTGAGGCCATACAGGAAGCGAGAGAAACGCCAGCATCAGGGGCATCTCAACCTGGAGGTCTTAGAAAATCTCAAAGGACACAGGCGCCAGGCCCTTCACAGCCAGATAAATCAAGGACCGCAGCCTTACCGGAATTAAAGAGGGTAATTGTGGCTTACGGCAATCGACTCCTCATGGAGGAAACCCTTGACAGGGCCCTGCGCCTTGTTCTCGGGGGAGAAATAGCCGCCAGAGAGATGGTTTCCGCTTATAAGCCTGGAACTTACGGTGTTTCTGAATCCGGCAAGTTGGCTTTGGAACATTATAATAGGGCCAAAGAATATTTACGCCAGGGGGATTGGGCCGGATACGGGAAGGAGCTGCAACATCTGGAGAAGATCCTGCAAGGGATGTCCGGAACGGACGAATGAAATTGCTGCTTTGCCTTATAGGACTCGTACTCATAGTGGAGGGGATCCCTTATTTTGCTTTTCCTGGTAAGATGAAAAAATGGATGTCAACATTGCAGGCGATCCCGGATTCAAATCTCAGGGCCATGGGTTTCGTAGCTATGGCTCTGGGGCTGTTAATTGCCTATTTTTTCAAAGAATAAAAAGATTTGACTTTAAATTCGATTTTGTTTAGCCTATTATGTTTAAAATGCTGGGATGTTTGATATAGAGGATTATGATTACGAGTTGCCGGCAGAATCAATCGCGCAGGTCCCGGTTTCAAGACGGGATCGTTCGCGTTTGTTAGTGCTGGATCGTAAAGAAAGATCTGTTTCAGATAGACTTTTTTTTGACCTGCCCACGCTGCTTCGGCCTGGTGATTTACTGGTTGTGAATGATACGAGGGTTGTCCCTGCAAGGCTTTTTGGCCGAAAGGAAAGCGGAGGTCGAGTAGAAATCCTTGTGCTGGGATACAATGATACAGCCGGCAAAGACCCGGCAACGCGTATTTGTCTTTTGAGATCTTCCAAACGGCCCAAGAAAGGTGGACTCCTTTTCTTTGAGTCAGGTGTTTCCGGGAAGGTACGAGAGGTACTGGAAAACGGTCTGGTCAAAATCACATTTAGCGGTGATTGCTCTATTGATTCTTTGCTTGAAGAACAAGGGCATATGCCCTTGCCGCCTTACATTAAGCGAGGGGAAAAAACCACTTATTCGCATCTTGACAAGGAACGGTATCAGACGATTTTTGCGAAAAGTGCAGGTGCTGTTGCTGCACCAACGGCCGGGCTCCACTTTACAGAGGATTTGATCGACAAACTAAAGTCTGCAGGGATTTCTGTAGCCTATCTGACCCTTCATGTGGGACACGGGACGTTCAGACCTGTTCGGACAAAGGACATCAGAAGGCATCACCTGGGTGATGAGTCCTACCATATTGAGCCTGAGACAGCGGATGCCATAGAACGGACCAGAGAAAAAGGCGGGAGAGTGGTTGCCGTTGGGACAACTGTCGTGAGGGCACTGGAGACTGCTGTGACCCCTGACGGTTTGATATTGCCGGGAGATGGGAAGACTGATCTGCTCGTGACCCCCGGCTTTTCTTTTAGGGTAGTGGATGCCCTGATTACCAATTTTCATCTACCAAAGAGTTCGTTGCTTTTCCTTGTATCCGCCTTTGCCTGCCTGGAGTTTATTAAACAGTCTTACAGGTCGGCTATTGAGAAAGGGTACAGGTTTTACAGTTACGGGGATGCGATGCTGATACTGTAAACAAACAACGGGCTAATGTATCTTGAAATTTAAAATAATTCACAAGTCCAGGGAATGCAGGGGCAGACTCTGTGAAATCGAAACCCCCCACGGAAGCTTCGAGACCCCGATTTTTATGCCAGTGGGAACCCAGGGGTCGGTTAAGGCAGTCTCTCCGGAAGACTTGCAGGATGCGGGCGTCAAGATCATCCTGGCCAATACCTACCACCTCTACCTACGGCCCGGGCATGATGTCATAAAGCGGCTGGGTGGATTACATGGATTCATGAACTGGCCGGGGCCGATATTGACAGACAGTGGGGGGTTCCAGGTTTACAGCCTTTCGGGTTTAAGGACCATTTCCGAGGAGGGTGTGACGTTTCGGTCCCATCTGGATGGGTCCACGCACTTCATTGGTCCAGCAGAGGCCATAAAGATCCAGAAGACCTTAGGCGCGGATATTATTATGGCCTTTGACGAATGTGCGCCTTATCCTTCTGACTATGAGTATGTCCTGAATTCCGTTAGATTAACAAGCCTGTGGGCTCGCAAGTGCCTTGAACTTATGGATGGTGGTAATCAGGCGCTTTTCGGCATAGTGCAGGGTGGCATGTATCGTGATCTAAGGGAGATGAGTGCCGGGGACCTGACCGGCATGGGCTTTGAAGGGTATGCCTTGGGCGGGCTTTCTGTTGGAGAAGACCGTGAGACAAGATTACGGGTCATTACAGAGACGATGGACTTTCTACCGGAAGACAGTCCGGTTTATCTAATGGGTGTAGGTTCGCCGGAAGACTTGATAGAGGCGGTTATGCGAGGTGTCGACATGTTCGATTGCGTTATGCCGACCCGCAATGCCCGAAACGGAACCCTTTTCACAACTAATGGCAGGCTTACAATCAAGAACGCCAGATACGTGGATGATGAAAGGCCTATTGATGAAAATTGCCAGTGCTACACATGCGCTCGTTTCTCCAGGGGCTACTTGAGGCATCTCTTTATGGCAAAAGAGATCCTGGCTTACCGGTTGAATACGATACATAATCTTTATTATTACTGCCATCTAATGTCCGGGATCAGAAAGGCACTTCGGGAAGAAAGATTTACCAATTACCGCAATAAGTTCTATGAACTTCAAAGAGGAGGAGCGGTTGAGTAAGCGTGGCTCAAGGTAAAAAGCGTTGGTTGTAAGGAAAATCGTAACTCAATATTTCCACATTTAGCGACTTAACTGAACGAAAAGGAGGTTTTAGAATGAATTTTTTGGCTTATGCAATGGGCGGAAGTGGTGGCGGGGCAGGCGGACAGGGGGGTGGCCTCGGCGCATTTCTCCCCCTCATACTTATGTTCGCGATTTTTTATTTTTTGCTCATCAGACCACAGCAAAAGAAAGCGAAGCAGCACAAACTATTGCTTGCTGCCTTGAAAAAAGGGGATCGTGTAATCAGTTCCGGAGGGCTCCACGGGGTGGTCACTGGCCTGACAGATGATGTGGTGACAATGGAGATCGCCCCAAAGGTAAGGGTCAAGGTCTCGAGAGGTTCCATTTCCGGGATTACTGGCAAGGGATCTTGAGGGATTGATGATTGACGATTGATGTTTTCAATGATTAAGCGTCACCATATCCGTGATTCCCCCGGACGGGAAGATCAAAACATCGCAGATATGACCAATCAATAGTCAATCGAAATTTTTTAATCAAAGAGGGGAGTAGCAAGTGTCAAAGAGTTTAGGCTGGCGCGCAGCAATTGTTGCCTTTGTGGTTTTGATGTCATTCATATATCTGATGCCGTCTTTCACCAGTGACTTTCCCGGTTGGTGGTCTAATATCCTGCCCAGAGACAAGATTCGTCTCGGTCTTGACCTCCAAGGGGGTATGCACCTCGTTTTGGAAGTGGGATCCGAGAAGGCCGTGGAAAGCCACCTGGAGCGGGTTGTGGAGGAAATAAAACGCGATTTGCGTAAGAGTAAAATCAGGTATGTTGAACTGAAGCGTCTTGGGAATGATCGGATCACCTTGACCCTTATGGGGCCGGAGGACAAAGACGTTTTCAAGAAAATGGCAGAGGCCGATTATCCTGATTTTGATGAGATTTCGGTTCCAGGGGAAGGAGACCACCCTTCTTTTGAGCTGACGCTGCTCCCCAGGGCGAAGACCCGTATTATGAAAATGGCGGTGGATCAAGCGCTTGAGACCATCAGAAACCGGATTGATCAGTTTGGTGTAAGCGAGCCCGATATCCGACCCCAGCAAGATAACAGGATTTTGATCCAGTTACCAGGAATTAAAGATCCCAAAAGGGCGGTGGAACTGATCGGCAAGACTGCCCTGCTGGAATTCAAGCTGGTTGATGAAGAGCACAGTGTTGAAGATGCCCTTAAAGGAAATATTCCCCCTGGGTCTGAAATTCTTTATGAGGTCACCATCGATCCAAAGACGGGCCGTGAGACGAAAGTCCCCTATTTACTCAAAAGGAGGACCCTTATTACAGGGGAGTACATAACCGACGCAAGGGTCCAGTTCGATAACCAGTACAATGAACCACAAGTGTCTCTTTCTTTTGATGCCAGAGGCGCGAGGCTTTTCGAACAGATCACCGGGCAGAATATCAAAAAAAGACTGGCGATCGTGCTTGACAACAACATCTACTCCGCCCCTGTAATACAGGACAAGATTTCTGGCGGGAGGGCTCAGATAACAGGACGTTTTACAACGGATGAAGCGCGGGACCTGGCCATTGTTCTAAGGGCAGGCGCCCTTCCTGCGCCGGTTAAAATTATTGAAGAGCGCACAGTCGGCCCCTCCCTGGGAAAGGATTCAATTGAAAAAGGTTTTAAATCGATGATCATCGGGGGCCTTGTGGTGGTTGTTTTTATGGTAATTTATTACGGCCTTTCCGGTATCATTGCTGATCTGGCCCTTGTTCTGAATATCCTGATTATTATGGCAGGTCTGGCCTTCTTTGGGGCCACGCTGACCCTTCCGGGGATCGCAGGGATTATCCTCACTATTGGTATGTCTGTTGACGCCAATGTTTTGATCTTCGAGCGCGTGCGGGAGGAAATGAGGCTGGGAAAGACCCCGCGTGCCTCAATTGAAGGAGGATACAGTAAGGCCCTTATTACAATTCTTGATGCCCAAATCACAACATTGATCGCTGCCCTTGTATTGTTTCAGTTTGGGACCGGGGCCGTCAGGGGCTTTGCCGTAACCGTGAGCATTGGCATAGTCGCCGGTTTATTTACGGCCATCTTCGGCACCAGGATTGTTTTCGATTATCTCTATGTAAAACGAAGAATGAAAAGGATTAGTATTTAGGGGAAGTGACTAAAGTGAACTCAAGTGTCTAAAGTGCCTAAAGCTAAATGGCTGGAAGGACTTGG
The DNA here is from genome assembly GCA_048636195.1 of Anaerolineales bacterium. GTDB lineage: Bacteria > Desulfobacterota > DSM-4660 > Desulfatiglandales > Desulfatiglandaceae > 4484-190-2. The sequence continues at coordinate 3,167 of JAIVXD010000080.1, read as the reverse complement.
ACAACGTAAAAAATATGGCGGAGTAATACATGGAATTCATCAAGGCGGGGATTAATATTAATTTTATTGGAAGGAGGAATATTGCATTTACTCTTTCCGCAATGATGATCATTGCAACCATTTTTCTGCTAATATTGAGAGGTGGCCCTAATTTCGGTGTGGATTTTTCAGGCGGGGTTTTAATACAGGTTAAGCTGGATCAAAATCGGATGCCCTCTGAAATAAGATCCGCCCTCGCACCGGTTCAGCTTGAGGATAGCATCATTCAGGAATTTGGTGAAGAAGGACAACATGAGTACCTAATCCGCGTCAGAAGGACAGATATTGAGTTGGCAGGTTTGGGCGAGAAGGTGAGGCAGGCCTTGATTTCCGAATTCGGTCCGGGTGTTGAAATGAGGCGGGTGGAAATGGTTGGGCCGAAAGTAGGTGCAGACTTAAGACAGAAGGCCCTTTTTGCCATCTTTTATGCAATCCTGTTCATTGCCATTTATATTTCAGGCCGATTTGAGCTGAAGTGGCTGATGAGTATTGTAATGGCCTTGTCTCTGGCATTTGTAGTTTATATCTTCTCCAGCTTTGGTATGCCAGTCATTTGGCTCATCGTGATCGCTTTGATTGTGACCATGGGGCTCTGCTGGGTTTTAAAATTGAAATATGCCCTGGGAGCTATTATTGCACTTATTCATGATGTGACCATTACAATTGGGGCCTTTGCATTGACTGACAGGGAGATATCTCTTGCAATTATTGCCGCTTTTCTCACCATCGTTGGTTACTCACTGAATGATACGATTATTGTCTTTGATAGAATACGCGAAAACTTGAGACGGTTTCGGAGGCGGCCCCTTGAAGAGATCATAAACAAAAGCATCAATGAGACCCTGAGCCGTACCGTTCTGACATCCGCCACCACACTAATTGTCGTTTTGGCCCTTTTTATCCTGGGTGGTGGTGTGATACATGATTTTGCCTTTGCAATGCTGATTGGAGTTATTGTGGGAACCTATTCATCCATCTTTGTAGCAAGTCCTATTATCTTAGTCTGGGAAGAAAAGTTCGCCAAAAGGAGTAGGAGTAAGGCATTGCCCAGCGCTGCCAGGTAACCACGTATCAATTGACGATTTTCGATTGACAATTGAATAGTTAACAAGATTTCTTAGCCCTAAGACTGTCAATAGTCAATCGTCAATAATCAATAGTCAATCCCAAACAAGTGTCGTCGATTGGTAAAAAAGAGAAAAAAAACATCGCCATTCCGAAGCCTTACCTTTTGGGTGATAGCCCTGTTGGTGGTCGCAGCCGTAACTGCTGGCTGGCTACTGTGGCGTGGCATATATGATGTTTCTCCCCGGTTTGATTTTGTTCTAATTAGTGTAAATCATGAATCCCAAAAAGTCCTGTCAGGGGAAACTCTCCGTCTCCATCCCAAAGATAGCGTAAAAATCTTAAAAATCTCAACAAACATGCTTTCGGACCTTGGAGTTCGTCTGGTGTCGAGGAGTTTTGATGTTGGAGCACTGCGGCACGAAGAAATGATACTATCTGCCCTTTTGCCGAATCAGGAGATATTTGATCATTACAATTTCAGGGTTTTGATTAAGTACCGCAATCAGGACTTGGGGTACATTGACTGGCAAGTCCAGCCAGGTGCGGAGGACTGGCTTGATAAGGCCAGCAGAACTATCAACAGCGACCATCGATTAGCAATCCTTGAGCGTGCGGCACAGTTTTTACCTGATAACAGACAGATCAAAACAAGACTTCTTGAGGAATACAGATCCCTTAAGCGCTGGAAACAGCTTGCCCCGATGCTCGAAGATATGGCTAAAAAAAAGCCAGATCAAGAGATACTAATGGATCTGTTGGAAGTATACACGGCCATGCAGAGTGAGGATGGTATTATCTCCGTGTTAAAAAGACTTATCGAGTTGAACCCGGATGATCTTGAGACTCAGAACCAGTTGGCAGAGATCTTTGAGGGAACAGGAAAACTAAAAGAGGCAATTATTGAATATGAAGGCCTTTTAGGACGGCTTGATAAGAAGGATAGACTGCCTTTTTATAACCGCCTTGGGTATCTATATACAAAGATAGGCCGGGTAGAAAAGGCCATTTTCTTTTACCTCAAGGCCGTAGAATTGGATAAAAAAGATGCGAATCTCTATTACAATCTGTCTTACTTATATGAAAAAATCGGTCAGAAAGAAAAAGCCGATTTCTATCTGGGCAGTGCCGTCGGTCTGAAGTCGAAAGATATGGAAGGCCGTTTGACGCTGGCTGAGAGGCTTATCAAAAAGAAGGACCTGAAAAAGGCAAAAGAATATCTATCAGAGGTGTTAAAGGAAAAGCCAAAATCGTTTGAGGCCCTGCTATTGATGGCTCAGGTTTTGGAAAAGAGGGGAGAGAAGGAGGAATTAAAGGAAATCTATAAAAGGATTCTATCGCTGGAACCCAAAAACGAAACAGTGATATTCAACCTGGGTGTCTTAGAATATGAGACAGGAAACCTGAAGGCGAGTTTGAATTATCTTAAGACATATCTGAAATCACACCCAAAGGATTTTGCGGTCCACGAAATAGTATTCGACATATACAAAAAGCAGAATAATGTCCGGATGGCCTTTAAGGAGGCCCGTGTTCTTATTGAATTGAGGCCAAAAGAGATCGGTCCCTACTATTATATTTTTGATCATCTTGCCGCCAAAGGTGATTATGAGGGCGTCATCCGCATCATGGAAAAAGGTTTGGAAGCAAACCCGAAACAGACGGATTTCAAGATGTACCTGGCGTTGGCCTGCCTTAAGACAGGGGAGGGATTGAAAAAGGCCAGGAAACAGCTATCAGAGGTGTTAAAGGAAACTCCAAAGTCACTTGAGGCCCTGCTGTTGATGGCTCAGGTTTTGGAAAAGCTGGGAGAGAAGGGGGAACTGAAGAAAAACTATGAAAGGATTCTGTCTCTGGAGCCCAAAAACGAAACAGTGGTATTCAACCTGGGGGTACTGGAATATGAGGCAGGAAACCTGAAGGCGAGTTTGAATTATCTTAAAACATATCTGAAATTACACCCAGGGGATGTTGCGGCCCACGAAATTGTATTCGACATATACAAAAAGCAGAACAATGTCCAGATGGCCTTTAAGGAGGCCCAGGTTCTTGTTGAATTGAGG
>JAIVXD010000079.1:0-8861 GCA_048636195.1 Anaerolineales bacterium | reverse complement strand
AAGCTTACCAAACTCAACAAAACGACCGCAAAACGACTGATTTCAAATTTGACATATCGAGGTTACCTCCAACAAGATCTTAACACCAAACGCTACCAGTTGGGGTTGCGCCTGTTTGAATTAGGCGGCATTGTTTTTTCTTCATTCTCCCTTCGTAAGGCTGCAGCTCATCCCATGACCCATCTTCAACATGAAACAGGGGCAACCATCCTATTGGGAGTAATGATGGAGGATCAATTGGTCTATGTGGACAAACGAGAAGGCCGTGGGATGATACGTATTTCATCAGACATCGGATGGCGGAGGCCTTTACATTACGGTATGTTAGGTATGATTTTGATGGCCTATCTTAGATCAGAAAAGGCAAAAAACAAATTAAAGAGAAATCCCTTGAAAACCCATACCCCTCATTCCATTACCGACCAGGACGCATTCAGTCTTCGCCTGGAGAAAATCCGGAAAGACGGTTTTGTCGTAGAGACGGAAGAAGCTGTGGAAGGAATCATTGGCATCGCCGTTCCCATCAGAGATTTTTCCCGGGAAGTCGTGGCCGCCTTGGGTGTAGCCTTACCTATCAGCCAGAGTAGTGAAAAGAAAGTCCGGCGCATCGTGAGGTTAGTGAAAAGTTCCACAGACGAGATCTCTACCGGTCTGGGCTATTTAAAAAGTTGATTAAACCTTCCCTCACAAAGGTAGCACTTCACCGCTATTTCCTTATCGTCATCGAATTGCATGGCCCCGAACGGACAGGCTTCCATACACTCCTTGCAACCGATACAGAGATCATTATTAATGAGCACGATTCCCCGTTCATCTCTGGAGATGGCATCCACAGGACAGGCCTCCTTGCACGGGGCTTTTGCGCAATGGTGACAATAAATGGGAATAAAGTCAGGAGCCCTCTCGATTACTCTGACCAATCTTGGCCCCACCCCGAGCCCATGTTCCTGTTTGCATGCGACTTCACAGGCGTGGCAACCCATGCAATCGTTCTTAAAAAATATCAAAGAGACTTTTTTCATCTCAATTCCTCCTATTCGTCCTCGCAGGGTGATATATTGCACAAGAGGACCCTCAGATTGGTGGCGCCCATGACCGGATCCATGGACTCGTGGGAGTTATCCGTCAGCATATTGATGTTGGAAATATCCCAGCCATGGCCCGGATCTTTCATCTCCGGAAACCACCACCCATGCTCGGCCACAATGACCTGAGGATCAATCCCGTTATTTAATTTGGCACGCTCTTTTGCACGGCCCCTTGGAGACGTTATATAGACCCAATCACCTTCCTCTATCCCATGTTTTTTGGCCGTCTCAGGGTGGATTTCCACAATGGGATCGGGCCTGATCTCCCTCAGCCAGGGAATCATACGGTTGGCGGAATGGAAAAAGGTGGGGGTCCGCAGCCCTGCGTTGAGAATGTACGGGTAGTCCTCAAGGAGGTCCGGCCGGGAAACAGGGCTCTCCGGTATTTCTGTGTATTTGGGAAGTGGATCATGACCCCATTTTTCCAGCACAGTGGAGTATAGTTCCACCTTCCCCGTAGGAGTAGAAAAGCCCTTCTCTTTATACTTATAGTAGACCTGCTCTCCTTTCAGATATCCCTTTTCCTTAAACTGTTCCCAGGTCAAACCATTGGGTTCCAGCAAATAGTCGAGGGCGTCTTCCACCGTGTCCCACCATTCCTGGCCCATCTTTTTCCCCAGTTCTTGAAAGATCTTGTGGTCCTGCCAGCATTCCCCGATCTCCACCGCCTTCTGTCTTGCCACAATATACCCGTGTCGTTTCCAGTTGTCCGCCACATGGTCCTGCTCAAGCCAGGTCCCGGCAGGAAGAAAAAGATCTGCCAGTTCCGCCGTGGGAGTGAGAAAGAAATCAATCACAGCGAGGAAATCGAGCTTCTTCAATGCCTCGTAAGCCTCCATGGCATTGGCCCTTGTAGAAACAGGATTGGTGCCGCACAAGAGGCCTGCTTTCAGGGGATAGGGCTTTCCGGTGAGGATGGCATCCCATGCCACCTTGGGAGTAATCATAGCCACTCTGGATGCCAGCTTGTACTGATCGCCACCCAGGCGCTTTTTCCGTTGCTCTTTGGTGAGATCCCTGTGTCGAGAAAACTGGGACACAGTGCGTACCGGAGGCGGTACAAAGAAGGCATTCCCTCCCGGTGCGTCTAAGTTACCTGTTGCAGCCATGAGGCCTGTGAGAATACGGGTGCAGTCTGTACAGTTCAGGGTCTGTTCTGTGGGCACACCCCAGTTGATGCATCCAGGCTTCGTGGTGGCATACATCCTGGCCGCTTTCCGGATCAGGTCCTCTTTCACCCAGGTGATCTCTTCCACCTTGTTCAGAGGATATTCCTTTACCCTTTCCACGAAGGCGTCCCAGCCGTTGACGTAGTTAGCAACAAAATCCTTGTCATAAAGTTCCTCTTCAACGATCACGTTCAGAAACCCCATGGCAAGGGCCGCATCGGTTCCGGGACGAAGTTGAAGCCAGAGGTCCGCCTTTTTTGCCAGAAACCCCTTGCGAGGATCTATGACGATCAGTTTAGCCCCGTTCTTGTAAGCTCTCCAGAAATCCACCCCCTTGTGCTCATCCGGGTTGGTCCACTGGGGGTTGCAGGCCCACATGACGATGCATCGGGGACCACCGTTCCAGTCGGCCACAGGCAGATTGCCGCAAGTGATCAGGGTCGCCCCAACCCGGGACACGTAGCACATATGCCCCGCCGTCAGGACATTGGGCGTGCCCAACTGGTTGGCAAACCGGTAAAGATGGCTTTCGTAATCCCTCCCCGTCCCCTGACCGATGACGATGGACTCCGCGCCATACTCCTTAATGACTTCCTTAAACTTCTCAGTCACGGTATCCAGGGCCTCATCCCAGGTAATCCGTTCCCAACCCTTCTCCGTCTTTGTCATGGGGTGGAGTATCCTATCGGGATGGTAGGCTAATTGCGTGATGGCCAGCCCCTTGCTGCACAGGGTGCCATGACTGATGGGAGAAGCCGGATCCCCTTCCACCTTGATCACCTTGCCGTCCTTGACGTGGGCAATGACGCCACACCCCCCATGACAACTTCGGCATGCAGTTCTAACCATTTTTACTTCGGCCATCGTTAACCTCCTTAAATATCTTACATTTCAGCCAGGTCCGAAATACCGAACCTTAAGACATGCGTGAAACTCAAAATACTCCGGGCATTTTTCTCTACGACCGGCATTCCCCTGCCTAAGTCTTTCAGTTCGAAGACAAGTCTCTCAATCTCCTCGATCTTTTGCTTCATTTCCTTTAACAAACCCATATCATTATCCCTGCCTTCATCTTCCATGTCCTTAGGTCCCCCTTAAATCCTTAAATCTTTTGGACTTTAATGTGTAACGGGGTAATTGTCCCGGTTTTACGAATTCAATATTGAACCTCAAGTTGGTCTTCATCTTTAGCCGTTCAGTGATCAGGGCCGTAAGCTCTGCCATGGCATCACCGCCCATCTCTTCCTGAGGTTCTGCCCTGAGGCTAATCTCATCCATGATCCCTTTTTTCTTAACGACGATCTCATACTCACTGATTACAGGGAATTCCTTTCTAAGAATCTCCTCCACCGAAACCGGGGTAAATAGTACACCCCGGATTTTTCTCAAATCATCTGTCCTGCCCGCGACCTCGGAAATCATCATGGACGTCCTGCCACAGGGGCATCCATCCGTTCCTCTCCTGACCACATCCTTGGTGTTGAAACGGACCAGGGGAAACGAATACCTGCCAAGGGGCGTCACTACGGCCACGCCCAGTTCCCCCTCTTCCACCTCCCTGCTCAACGTCTCCATATCGAGAATCTCCACCAGGAAAAAAGGCTCCATGATGTGAAGGCCGTTCCGCTCCCGGCACATGGCGGCCCATGCACAGGGCTCCGTTCCGCCAATGTGGTCATAGACCTCCGCTCCCCATGCCTCTTCGAGCATGTTGCGAGTAGCCTTGGGCAGGGGTTCTCCGGCACACTGCATCCTTTTTATGCCGATTCCCTTCGGATCCACTCCCATCTTTTTAGCCGTTTCAGCCATATGAAGACCATAGGTAGGGGTATTCATCAGAGCGGTAGCCTTCAGTTCCATCATCTTATTGATTCTACCCCTTGTATCAAGGGCACCACCAGGCACGACTTCACAACCCAACTTTTCAGCCGCATAATGCCCCTCCCAAAAGGCAACATACACATTGTAGCCGAAAGGGACAAAAACCCTGTCCATCTCCCGAAATCCAGCCATCCAAAGAATATGGCACCAGATCTCTACGCGCCACTGCCAGCTTTCATAACTCTCCGGGACATATACAGGTTTTCCTGTGGTGCCCGAGGTCTGGCGAAAGGCGCTCACATCTTTAGGGTCTACCCCTAAAATATCGCCATAAATGGTGGGCTCTTCTCTCTCTTGAGCTATCCGGAGATCCTCTTTATCGGTCGGAGGCAAACTCTTTATATCTTCTCTGGTTTTGAGATCCTCCGGCTCGATGCCCTCAAATTTCTTGCGATAAAAGACAGAATGTTCCTTGGCATAGCGCATGTACTTGCGAAAATTTTTCAATTCGATCTCCACAAGCTTTTCACGGGGCAAAGTCTCCAAAAAAGGATTCCAATAATCCATGATCCTTGCAGACATTTCAGATTACCCTCCAAAGGTATTCAAACCTACTCTTGTAAATCGCCTCTTGCCTAAAATAGATCGAACCAGCTTGAATCACGATATTTCCTCATCCTAAAGAAAAGCGAATTTCTATTTTTTTTGCTATCTCTTTTAGAAACTCGGAATACCGCCGGATGATCTCATCAGTAACCTGTCTTTTCAAACCCACTGCCCAGATAGCAGCCTGGAAATCAGGTCTGTTAATGTTTAAAGGAACCGCGAAGGCACATATTCCTTCAATATACTCTTCTCTATCCAAAGCTATGCCATCTTGGCGAGTCCTCTCTATCATTTTTTTGTATTTCTCTTTGCTTACACAAGAAAAACGGGTGAATTTTTTCAGTTCGTTCTGTGACAGAATTTTTTCAGTCTCAGCGTCGGACAGTTGCGACAAAAGAGCTTTTCCTCCGGCTCCTGCAAGAAGAGGTAGTTTCATACCAATCTCGGAAGAGATCTTTATATCAAAGGCGGAATCAACCTTATCCACGATAATAGCCATTAGCCCTGAACGAATACCTAAGAATGCCGACAGCTTAGTCCTTTGGTTGATCTCCTCCAGGTAAGGATGAACCGTACTGATCAATTCAGAGCCCCGACTAGCCGCCTTACCCAGAGCATAAAGCTGTGTTCCAAGGCGAAACTTGTTATTACGCCCATATTCGAGAATTCCTAAATCATTAAGTGTATAAACAATGTTGAAAACGGTACTTTTATTGTATTTTAGTGCTTTGGATATGTCGCTAATGCCCATTGGTTTTTTTGATCTAACAAGGGACCCCAAAATAGTGAAACATTTGTCTATCGCCGGAACCCTTTTAAATTTTGTCTTCATCCTTACAGGCCTCTAATTGAAATGTTCTTTATAGAAAACAGGTGTTCTCTAAATAAAACTTTAACGCGGGGTTGTCAAGAAGAAAAATAGATGATAGGTGGAGATCTTGAATAAGTTTGCAGAAGTATCTTTCACCCCTTTCTCTGGAGAAATAATATGGCTAACATAGACGCTATTGCCATCGTAGGGACATTCGATTCTAAAGGCGAAGAACACCTTTTTCTGAAGGAAAATATTGAACGGAGAGGTCTCCGCACCCTGGCATTCAATGTGGGTACTAAAGACCCTTCTCCTTTTCCGGCAGATGTGGATCTGTTTTCAGAGCTAAAAAATGAGATAAATGAAACCATCCATAGCCGGGACAAAGTCATCCAGACCATACTTCTGCGCGCACAAGTACTTATTAAAGAACTCTATGATAATGGGCGAATCTGCGGAATAATTTCAGCCGGAGGTGGGACCGGAACTCATCTCTGCACCAGTATCATGCGGGTGCTCCCTTTGGGGGTTCCCAAAGTCATGGTCTCCACTGTGGCATCCCGGAACATGGCAAACATCGTAGGAACTAAGGACGTCACAATGATGCACAGCGTGGTGGATCTCCTTGGAGTAAACAGTATCTCCGGTGGCGTCCTGGACAGGGCAGCAGGGGCCATTTGTGGAATGGTACAGAGCCAATGGAAGGCCAAAGGGGAGAAAAAGCGCATTGCTCTTACCATGTTCGGGTTTATCACACAAGCTGCTGAAGCCATTAAGCAATTCCTGGAGGATATGGGATATGAGGTGATCGCCTTTCACGCCAACGGTACGGGTGGCACGGCCATGGAAGAGCTGACAGCAGAGGGTTATTTTGACGGCATCCTGGATCTTGCCACCCATGAACTGGCGGATGAACTGAAAAACGGCTATTGCGCAGGTATTGGCCCTGAAAGACTCATGCCGCCAGAGGGGTCGGACATTCCTCGTCTGGTGGTGCCCGGGGGGTTAGACTGCGCTGTTCTGGAGTTTACCCGGAATAACATCCCCGATGAATTCAGGGATCGAAAGATCTTTTTCTATGATTTTCGGTCCGCCATCCGGCTCAATACTGAGGAGACCCAATTCCTCGCTGCCCAGCTTGCTGAAAAGCTCAATCATAATCCCACCAATATCAAAGTGCTCGTTCCTTCCCTGGGCTGGTCTGAGGCTGATCAGGAAAGTGGGCCATTACATGATCCAACGATCAACAAGGCCTTTATGCTGAAGCTGAAGGAGAGTTTAGACCGCCGGATCGAGATCAAGGAGGTGGACCTTCACATCAATGATCCCTCTTTCGCGAAGATAGCATCAAAAATAATGGATGGGATGATCAATGGAGATTGAACATGAAGACTTTGACCGCCTGCACCCTTGATTGTCCGGATGCATGTTCCCTTATGGTTGAGACTGATAACACAGGAGTAATACGCGTCCTCGGCAACCCCGACCACCCCATCACCTCTGGTTTTACATGTGCCAAGATTAAGCGCTTTGGAAAACGCCTCAGGAGTCCAAACCGGATCACCCGGCCGCTTCTGAAGAAAGAGGGCCAATGGAAAGAAATTGGATGGGAAGAAGCCCTGGATATGTGCGCGGAAAAGATACAGGGATATCGATCGGACCCTGCCTCCATACTGCACATCCTGGGCGGTGCTGACAAAGGAATTCTCCGGATGCTTACGGATCTGTTTTTCGCACGACTTGGGGCCAGTCGTGTTGCAGGCTGCCTCTGCGATAATGCGGGGATAGCTGCCTGTATCGCAGATTTCGGCTCTCTGGACCACAATGACATTCGGGATCTGATCAACGCTCGTTGGATTGTCAATTGGGGAAAGGATCCTTCCAGAAGCTCTATACACGTGGCAGCACTCATGCTGAAGGCGCGCCAACGCGGCGCGCAAGTTCTCACCATCTCACCCGGCGGTGATGCCAACATCGAGTATTCGGACGTCATGGTGCAGATCCGTCCCGGAACAGATCGTTTCCTGGCTGCTGCTCTTATCCAATTATTGGAGGAACGGGGGCGTTTGCAACAAGAGATCTTTGATAAGACCTGCAATTGGGACGCATTCCGGGAACTCATTTACAGCCATTCAGTTTACGAACTGTGCGGTGTGTGCGGGGTTTCAGAAGATGATATGGAACGCGTTTTTTCGTTTTACGCCCGCAGTGATCCTGTGGCAACGTTAATCGGCTACGGCGTGCAACGCCATCTCTACGGCGGAGAAAACGTTCGATTTATAAATGCACTTGCCCTGATATCAGGTCATATTGGCCGGTCAGGAGGGGGTAGCTATTTCAACATCTCTTCCTTGAGGAATCTAAACATTGAGTGGGCAAAGGGTGCGGGAGATATTCAGCGAAGAACGCTTCTATTTCCGACCATCGGTCGAGATATTCTTGAAGCAAATGATCCCCCAATCAGAATGATATGGGTGAATGGAACTAATGTGGTTAATCAGGCCCCAAATTCGCTAAAGATTGCCGAGGCCTTCGAGGCCGCAGATTTCACGGTGGTTGTTGATGCCTTCATGACGGACACAGCAGAGCGGGCGAATCTGGTGCTGCCATGCAGGCTCTTGCTGGAGAAAGAAGACCTCGTGGGGTCTTATTTGCACAACTTCGTCCACTATGTAAGGCCTGCGGTTGAAGCACCTGCGGAGGCAAAGGACGACTGCTCGATTCTGTCAGAGGTAGGCAAACGTCTGAGTCCCCCGGTGATACTTCCCGATACTGAGGCCTGCCTTCAGGCATCCCTTGCATCTCCTTTTCTGGAGACTGGTTTAGACGGACTGAAACAGACGGGCTTTGCTGAAGCAAAGCGTGCCAGGATCGCCTATGAAGGCATGGCCTTCACCCATGCTGACGGCAAATACCGCTTTCCCATGGAGCTTCACCCCGAGCCTCTTCCTCCACCTGGATATCCTCTGCGTCTCTTGACTCTTGTCCGCAAGGAGGCCCTTCACTCACAAATCTTGCCGGAGGCGCACGACAAGATCCCCACGGTCTGGGTTGCAAAAGAGAACACAATGCTGCAGGAGATAGATCCTGGTCTGGACGTCTTTATTGCCTCTCCCCTGGGCAGGCTCAAAGTAAAGCTTAAAACACTCCCCGGACTCCACCCGGAAGCAGTGGTCTATCGTCGGGACGACTGGATAAAATTTGGCGGTGGTGTGAATCAGCTAATTGAAGCAAGCCTGACTGATATGGGAGACTGCGCGCCCTTTTACCAGCAGTATGTTCGTCTTGAGAACTAATACCCTAAATATCTTTTGCCTCAGCCATTAACCTATCAAACTTTTCGACTTCCACTACTGGTGACGTGGT
>JAIVXD010000078.1:0-8879 GCA_048636195.1 Anaerolineales bacterium | reverse complement strand
ACCTTCAGACCTATATAGCAGTGCCGTGGGGTTTTTACATAAGGCCAGGCATGCCGGGGATATTCATTCCTTTTGTCAATTTCCCCATTTCTTCGTTCACCATGTCTTTGGCCCTGGCCAATGCATCATTAACTGCCGCCATAATGAGGTCTTGAAGCATTTCCGCATCATCCGGGTCTATGACTTCCTGCTCTATTTTTATGGAAAGGACCTCCTGCCTGCCATTTGCGACCACTATGACCATGCCCCCCCCGGAAGAAGCCTCTACGGTTCTATCACCCAGGTCTTCCTGGAGCTTAGCCATCTTAGTCTGAATTTGCTGAGCCTGTTTCATGAGTTGGCCCATATTGGGCATACCTTTCATTCTGTTACCTCCTGTTTTTTCTTAAGTGCGTCCGGATTATCATGTGCTGCCCTTTTGGCAGGAGCCCCTCCAATGATCTCCCCCTGAAACATATGCAGGATGTCCTGAACAGGCGAAGGAAGATCCGAACGGATTTTGGCTTCTGGCCTGGGTTGTTCTGCACTGGCCGACGATTTTGTTTTGGAAAGGACTTGGCTATTACCAACTATCTTCACCTTGATATTCCGTTTAAAGAAATCCCGGCAATAATTGGATAGCTCATTATATTTATCAGTATCCTCAAAATAGTTTGAAGAAAAGGACTGGCCGCCTTTGACAATTTCCAGGGTTCTCTCGTTCAGTTTCTGGAAATGCCAATCCTTGAGAATGTTGAACATTATCTTGCTCTTTGATGAGAGGTACGTCAAGAAATCATCCCATGTTAGAGCATTCTCATTTACATCCTTCGAGTGCAAATGATCTTCTTGCTGACTGTCCGAAACCCACTGGGCACTGGTATCTGACAGGCGGTTTATCTCAGGCGATTCACCGCTGGCCAGGGTCCCCAGCAGCCTTTTTTCAAGAGATTCGATTTTATCTAAAAGATCTCCAAAAGAAAGGAAATCCCCCAGATGGCACAACTTGATCATGGTGGCTTCCAGGATCAAACGGGGGTGGGACGTAAACCTCAAATCTTCTTCACGGTTAATGAGAAGATTCATCAGGGCCTGAAGCTTTTCCGATCCGGCCCTTTCAGCCAGCCGCGAGACTTCCTCCAGCTCGCTTTCGCTCAGGTCAAGCATGCTATTTTGAGGTACGATAAGGCTGATCAGGAGATTCCTGAATTGGCCCATGAGGGCCCTATAAAACTCCTTGATATCATAACCGTAATTGTAAATCTGGTCAACGATCTCAAGACACTCTTTAGGGGAGCCTTCAATAATCGCGCGAGTCGCCCCCATCATAATATCCCTGTCAATAATTCCCAGAATCTCTGTGACATGCCTGTCCTCCACTTTTTGGCCGGTAAACGAAACCACCTGGTCAAGCAGGCTCTCAGCGTCTCGCATACTCCCTTCTGCCTCTGTTGCAATAAGCGCCAACCCTGATTTACTGATCTCGATACCTTCCTTCGCTCCTATTTTCTCCAGTTGGCTGATTAACTGGGCCACAGGTATCCTTTTAAAATCGAATCTTTGACATCGAGAGAGGATAGTCATTGGAACCTTATGGTATTCGGTGGTCGCAAAGATAAACTTCACATGGGCTGGAGGCTCTTCGAGCGTCTTGAGGAGGGCATTAAAGGCTGGGAGAGTCAGCATGTGCACTTCATCAATGATATATATGCGATACTTGCTCGACGAAGGCATATATCTGGTATTTTCCCTCAGATCTCTGATCTCGTCAATACCCCGGTTGGATGCCCCATCGATTTCCTGGACGTCTACGGACGACCCATCTATGATTTCCACGCACGACTGGCATTTATTACATGGTATCCCGGGCTCGCCCTGTTCGCAATTGATGGCTTTAGCAAGGATTCGAGCAACAGAGGTTTTGCCAACACCTCTGGCTCCGCTGAAGAGATAGGCATGTGCAAGCCTGTCGCTCTTTATGGCATTGGTCAGTGTCTGTGTAACGTGCTCCTGTCCAATGACGTCTTGAAATACCTGTGGACGCCATTTTCTGGCTAAGACTTCATATGGCATGACATAATGTCCAAAAAAATCTACAATACGTGTATAATTGGCGGAGAGAGAGGGATTCGAACCCTCGGTACCACTATTAGTAGTACACGCGATTTCCAGTCGCGCTCCTTCGGCCAGCTCGGACATCTCTCCGTAAATACGTTTAGACCGACTAAACTTCTCGGGAATTCTATCCCGCCGATGGCAGAAAATTAAAGCGGGGTTAAAATCATTTTCTGGCGGAGAGGGTGGGATTCGAACCCACGTGCCCCGCTATTCACGGGACAAATCGATTTCGAGTCGACCCCGTTACGACCACTTCGGTACCTCTCCGGGCTATTTTGATGATATAGCAATTCAAATTTGGTTTTTCCAGGCATAGTTTTTGCTCAGAAGCTCAACTGGTAGGACCTTATTATGGTACCACTATCTGAGATAGTGGTTTACGCCGACGTTCCCGAAAAAAATCCTGGATCAGAGACCGGCATTCCTCTTCCATGATTCCCGAAACGACTTCGATCCTGTGGTTGAGGCGTTTGTCCTCAGCAAGATTATACAGGGAAACTGCTGCACCAGCTTTCGGATCAACGGTGCCGAATACCAATCGGGCTATCCTTGCATTGATGGCCGCACCCATACACATAAGGCACGGTTCAAGTGTCACCACCAGTGTAGTGTTGTTCAGCCGGTAGTTCCGGAAAAATAAACCCGCTTTCCTGATTGCCAGGATTTCAGCGTGAGCCGTGGGATCTCCAAGGGCGATAGGCTGGTTGTAAGCCTTAGCCACAATTTGACCCTCCGGGCTTGCCAGAACAGCGCCTACTGGCACCTCCCCCATGGAAGAGCCCTTTTCTGCCTCGCTCAAAGCCTGTTTCATCAAATGAAAAAGATCTAAAGGCATTTGCTATATACTTTTGCACATTCCCTGTTTTCCGTCAACCGGTTATCCAGCAATTCGTACAGCAATGCGTATCGTATGCTTGACACAGAAGGGATTATTATTCTATATTTTCTCAAGAAAAACTATAGTCTTTGAGAAAAACATTTCTTTTTTTGTGGTTTTCAGTAATAATACGATATGGTTATAAGGATAAAATACTATCCCGCCGCGACGAGAAGGATAAAGGGGCTTTTCCGGGGCATGAGTTTTTGCC
This sequence comes from Anaerolineales bacterium, assembly GCA_048636195.1. Taxonomy (GTDB): domain Bacteria; phylum Desulfobacterota; class DSM-4660; order Desulfatiglandales; family Desulfatiglandaceae; genus 4484-190-2. Next base: position 5,694 of record JAIVXD010000078.1, on the reverse strand, counting down.
TCATACATGGTAATTATGGACTGAGTCGTTATGAAAAAAGTTATAAAAATATTAATTATTGATGATGATGATTTTGTTAGCGCTTCTCTATCTGACTATCTTATTAATAAAGGATTTGGTGTCCGGACTGCATCTAATGGAAAAGATGGGATAGCGAGTTTTGAACGTGAGCAGCCCTCTCTGGTTTTGCTGGATCAAAAACTGCCTGATATGGAAGGGGTTGACGTCTGTCAAAAAATTCTGGCAATAAACCCCAACGCCAAGATTATTTTCATAACCGCGTATGCGACAGTTCAATACGCGGTTGAGGCCATGCAAGCAGGGGCATCTCACTATCTTTCCAAACCCTTTGAACTGGATGAACTTTCAATTACTATTGATATGGCCTTGAAAAACGTCCAAATGGAAGGGAAACTTCGGGCTCAAGATTACGAAAGGGAAAAAGACAGGCGAGAGAAAAAGCTAATCGGTTCTTCCGAGGTAATAAACAGAATCAGAGAACAGATAGAATTAGCCGCCGGTTCTGAAGCCACCGTATTACTCACTGGAGAAACCGGAGTTGGAAAAAATGTTGTCGCCATTGCCATACACGACCTTCAGGCCAAACGTGAAACCTATCTTACAATTAACTGCTCTGCTATCCCCGAAAATCTCATGGAGGCCGAATATTTTGGCCACGAGAAGGGCGTTTTTACGGGGGCTGAAACCCGCAGGGAAGGGATTTTTGAGCTTTCAGACGGCGGAACGCTTGTCCTCGATGAGATAGGGGACATTCCGATGCATCTTCAAAGCAAGCTACTCACCGCGCTGGAAGACAAAACCATTAGAAGGATAGGAAGCGGCCGGGTAATACCAGTTGATGTGAGGGTCATTGCCACTACTAATGAGGATCTGGAAGAAGCCATTCGGGAAAAAAGATTTAGACAAGATCTTTATTACCGCCTGGCCGTCTTGAACATACACATACCGCCTTTGAGAGACCACCCGGAAGACATCTCTGAAATATCTGATTACTTTGTGAAACGGTTTTGCAGGAGGCCTGTGAGAATTCCTGACAGCCATATAAGAAAGATGATGAAATATCCATGGCCCGGTAATGTGAGAGAGCTTCGGAATGTAATCGAAAGGGCGGCTCTCCTGCTTCAGGGTGATGAGATAAGGCCAGCCGACCTATTACTTCAGGGCAGCCTGAGTTCACCGTTGGAAAAGAGCAGCCAGAAAACCATGAATATTCATGAAATCATACCTCTTGAGGAAGTCAAAAGACGACACATCCTCTCTGCCCTTAGGGCATGTTCCGGCAACAAAAGCCTCACCGCAAGAAGCCTGGGGGTTTCGCTTTCAACCTTGAAGCGAAAGCTAAGAGAGATGAACATCACGTAACCCATTTTGACCCATCTAATTTGAGCTTAAACCTATCCAACTCCGCACACCTATCAATCAATTACTTAAAACAATCAGTCAGTTAAGGCCATCGAAAACCTGCATAGATACCGTGGCACCCGTTTTGCAATTCATGCACATTGAATGATTATGTTATGGGTACCAGTTCGCCCCACATTTTTTCCAGAACGTTCATTGAGGAGAATCCTTTAGGGTGGATAAAGCAAAAGGCGATATCCTGTTGATAGAGAATTTGGAAGAGATCCTTTCGATCTTATGCCATGAACTGGGCAACCCCATTAATTCACTTAAGATCACACTTGATGTTTTACGAGAAAACTACGACCTGTTTGATGATGTTAAGAAAAAGGTCTACCTGGAAAGGGCATCGGAGCTTCTGGCGCGCCAGGAAAAACTAATTGAGATCATGAAATCTTATTCGAAATTCAATGTTAAAGAGCCAAAAAAAATTGAGTTTCTTCCTTTTTGGGAAAACTTCTCGAGCATGGCAATCAACAAATTGAAGGGTACAAATATCAGGCTGACAAAAAATTTCGAGACAGGCCCAAGTCATATTAAGGCTGATAATCCCGCGCTTAATAAGATTTTAGCGATCATTCTCGATAATGCTATTGAGGCGCTGGAAAAAGCAAATGAGCCTGAGATAGAAATGATGGCCTGGCGAAGGAATGGTTTTGTTATGATACTGATGAAAGACAATGGCCCTGGCATCAGAAAAAATGACATGTCCAAGATATTCATACCACTTTTCACTACCAAACCGGGAAAAATGGGGATGGGTTTGCCGATCGCCCGAAAACTCTCCTTGGAGATGGAAGGGCGTATGGAGATAGAGAGCGTTTTCGGCAATGGTACCGAAGCCAGACTATGGCTCAAAACTATGGGTAATCAGGAAACGGAAAACCAGAAATAACAATCAGTCGTCCGGAGGTAAATAATTGGAATATTCACTTGGCCAAGAGGAACTTGACGTCATAGAGGAAGTATTGCAGGAGGATCTTCTCGATCTTGGAGTTAATTGTGTTTTTTTGATCGATATGGCCGGGAATGTCATTGCCAACCTTGATAATGGCCAAATGGAACACGACATATACTCCCTTGCGGCCCTGGCCGCTGGCAATTTCGGCGCAGTGACTGAGATGGCCAAGATCATAGGGGAGGATGAGTTTTCCTTGCTTTTCCATAAAGGAGAAAAAGAAAGCATACACTTCAGCAAGGTAATGGCGGATTTCTTATTGGTCACCATATTTGGAAAGGAGACATCCCTGGGTTTCCTGCGTTTAAAGGTAGCCGAGGCAGTCGGGAAGATCAAAAAGATATTGGAACCATGATATGTTATGATGGCCTTTTTGTCATCCGCTTTCCCGGTAAAGGGAATGGATCATCCGGAAAACATTGTCCTGCGAGGTATCTTATATTGGCATTTGTAAATCTGAAAAAAAAAGAGGTCCAGGTAAAGGTAGTTTATTATGGCCCCGGGAGGGGAGGAAAGACAACCAACCTGGAATATATATACAAGAGATTTAACAAACGTATAAAAACAGAAATGGTCACCATCAAAACCCATGGGGACCGGACACTGTTCTTTGATTTCCTTCCTTTTGATATAGGAAAGATAAAGGGCTACGATGTCAAAATACAGCTCTACACCGTGCCTGGGCAAGTCAAGTATGATTCCACCAGAAGATTGGTCTTACGAGGGGTTGATGCGATTGTTTTTGTGGCCGACTCCATGAAAGTAAGAAGAGAAAAAAACATCCTTGCCCTTAAAAACCTTCAGAAGAATCTGCTTTCATATAAAAAGAGCATTTTCAAAATTCCCCTTGTACTGCAATACAATAAAAGAGATCTGGCAGATCAGGGCATCCCCGTCCTGCCATTTGAAATACTCGAAAAGGACCTTAACACTCAGTTGAAGGCCCCTTCTTTCGAGGCAAGCGCTATGAGTGGAGAAAATGTTGTGCAAACCATGAAGCAGATCATATCCATGACCATGCGTTCCCTGCAAAGGGATTTGAAATAGGAGGTAGTGAATTGGCCGAAAAAAATGATGGTACTGTAACGGTTGAGGTTGAGAAACGCCTGGAAGACCTTTTTAGAGAAGATGGCGAGTCATTTGACTTTCTGGAGGAAAACGACGATTCCGAAGACTCTTCTCCAGTAGAGTTAGAAGTATCTCCTGATTTCCTGGAAGATAATAGCGGTCTCGAGCATTCTCCTCCCCGGGAGTTAGAAGAGACCTCTGGCTTTGAGGAGGATGGCAGCGGCCTTGATCAGTCCCCTCTGAAAGAGCTGAAAACCATAGTTCTCTCAATCGACTGGGAAATCAATGATGAAGACATGACCAGATTTGTCGAGCAGGTGGAAACCCTTAAGCTTGTATACGAAGATGATAGGGTTATCCTGCTGTTCCTTCAGATCCTTGGTTCCCTGGGGAAATATATCAAGGCCAATAAGGCCAATTCTCACCCAAATGCCGTTAAAGTCCTCAATTCAGCGTACACGAGCCTGGAAAAGGTGCTCTTGCAAAAAGACGTGACTGCTGCGGAAAAAGAAAAAATACTTCTCGTAGAGGTCCAAAGATTCAAAGAGTTGGAGGAGCAAGTAGCTCTCAAAAGAGCCGCTGCGCATAGAAAAAAGGATACAAAAACCCCTCAAGAAACGGAAGCAAACAGCAAGGGAAAAGAAAAGGATATGGCTCCCATAGAGGAAAGTGGGACGCTCGGGAGTGCCGAGGAAGGGGTATCGCGACCTGACGTGAATCGTATGGCTCCCCACGAGGCATTTGCCTATGCCTTAGAGGAGATCAAACAAATGATCACGGCAGAATTTAAGTCCTTGAGAGCAGAATTGAAGCTATGGAGAGAGGGGCAGTAATGCCGGGTTAGTCGATGGCAACACAACCCTTCGGAGGCGATGCAATGGATATTTCATCTGGTAACATTCTTGCTCTGGTTTTTAGACGTGTAGTCAGGGAAGACATTGGGGAGTTTTCTCTTGACAGCAACATGCTGCGTGTACTCATGGAGTTGGATGGCAAGCAAAGTCTTAGTGAAATTGCAAAAAAAATAAATGTGGATATGAGTGCGATACGAAAGGTCATGTCGAAGCTTTTGCAGCTAAAACTTGTCGAGCCCGTCAAGGTCACTGTTTCAATGCTGGACGAGGATTTTTTCGAATATCTTCAAGCTCAACTATCTCTGGCCCTTGGCCCCATCGCTGAAGTTCTCATCGAAGATGCGCTAAATGATCTGGGACACCAACGCACCCAATTTCCAAGCAGCCGTGCAGCAGAACTGGTTGACTTTGTTGCTCGAGAAATCCAGCGGGAAGAAAAAATGGGCCAGTTCAAACAGGACATGGTGAACAAGATTAAGGAAAAGGGATACTAAGGGCTTGCGCAAGCCCTAAAGGTGTTAACAATTATACTTATTTTCAATTTAAGTTAGGAGTTTAGCCATGATAGTTATTTGCGAAGAGTGCGGCAAAAAGTACCGGATAGATCCTGCCAAAATTCCGGAAAAAGGGGCAAAGTTCAAATGCAAATCTTGCAGTAATGTCATCACGGTGTCAAAGCCGGAAGGAATCTCCCCTGAGCCATCTTCTCCCCCACCGACCCAGATGCCTGCCCAGGACGGAGAGGAAAGACCGGCGGCTGCAGAACCTGCAGAGCAGAAAAAACCTGCCGGTATAAAAAAATCACAAAAGCCCAGGCTAAAACCTAAAGGGTTTGGGCTGCGGACAAAAATGGCCCTGCTCTTCGTCTTCATTCCTATTGTTTTAATAGCTGCCGCAGGTGTGCTCTATCTGTGGCAACTAAACACACTGGCCTCTGATATCACAAATGTGAGTTCTAAGGTGGTCACTCAGATAGCCGAAGATGTCATACAGGAAAACGCAAGGGCAGTTGCAAAACAGTGCAACCTCTACCTCGCGAGTCATCCAAAGTTGAAAAAAGAGGGTTATAACAATGATCAGGAGTTTAAAAAATCAGCTGTCCAGAAGGTGGGAAAGTCAGGCTATACTGCTCTTTATGAGCTACCGGGTACAGATGGGGTTTGGCGAACATGGGCCCATGCCAATCCCAAAATAATTGGAATAGATATGAGTAAATTGAAGAAACCCCTTGGCAAAAGCTTCCCTGGATTCTGGAAGGTCTATACTGGCGTCAAAGCCGGTAAAGAATCTAGCGGTTATTATAGCTGGAAAGATGCGGACGGCCGCGTGCGAGACAAATTCATGGTATGTACACCCGTTGAAGGGACTCGCTATGTTATTGCCTCCACAACG
>JAIVXD010000077.1:0-8892 GCA_048636195.1 Anaerolineales bacterium | reverse complement strand
GAAGGAATTCTATCAAATACATCTTCTTCCTTTCCGATTTGCCAAGGATAAGAGTATGAGTGTTAATCGAATGGACGGATAAGGAGGTCTTATAAATGAACGCTCTCAGGTTGTGGGAGGCTCAGGTTTTCGCAGAGGATTCCTTGTTGAATTTGGCATACTTCTTTCTGAATCGCTCAACTCTGCCAGCTGAATCTACCAGCTTTTGTTTTCCCGTAAAAAAAGGATGGCATTTTGAGCAAATCTCAACATTTATCTCCTTGACAGTGGCGCCTGTCTCAAATTCACTGCCGCAGGCGCAGTGTACGGTCGCCTTATGATATTCGGGATGAATTCCTTTTTTCATTTTTTCTCCTTTTATTCACTCATTGAATCCAAGAATTTTTTATTATCCTTTGTTCCTTTTATTTTTTCAAGTAAAAATTCCATGCTGTCCACTGGCGTCAAAGGCGCAAGCAGTTTCCTCAGTATCCAAATACGGTTCAAGTCCGCCTTTTCTATTAAAAGCTCTTCTTTTCTGGTCCCGGAACGATTGATATCTATGGATGGGAAGACTCTTCTGTCAGTCAGCTTTCGATCAAGGTGAATTTCCATGTTTCCTGTGCCTTTGAATTCTTCAAAAATAACCTCGTCCATCCTGCTCCCTGTATCAACGAGAGCCGTGGCAATAATGGTGAGACTCCCCCCCTCCTCGATATTTCTTGCCGCGCCAAAGAAACGCTTGGGTTTTTGGAGTGCATTAGAATCTAAACCACCGGACAGGATTTTCCCGCTAGGCGGAACAACCGAGTTATATGCCCGGGCCAACCGGGTAATGCTGTCTAAGAGAATTATGACATCAAGCTTATGCTCAACCAGCCTCTTGGCCTTTTCAATCACCATTTCAGCTACCTGGACATGGCGTTGTTGTGGTTCATCAAAGGTGGAACTGATGACTTCCGCGTCCACGGATCGCTCCATGTCAGTTACTTCCTCAGGCCTTTCGTCGATAAGAAGAACGATTTTATGGATATCTTTATCATTAGCGCTTATACTGTTGGCAATGTTTTGGAGAAGCATTGTCTTCCCGGTCCTTGGAGGAGCCACAATAAGACCCCGCTGGCCCTTTCCAAGGGGTGTCATCAGGTCCAGGATCCTTGAGGAGTAATTGTCTGATTTGGTTTCCAGCTTAACCCTTTCATCGGGATAGAGGGGTGTAAGATTATCAAAGAGGATTTTTTCTCTGGCCAATTCCGGATCTTCATGGTTGACCTTTTCCACTTTCAAAAGGGCAAAGTATCTCTCCGTGTCTTTGGGCGGACGAATCTGGCCGGCAATGGTGTCACCGGTTCTCAAATTAAAGCGTCGTATCTGTGAGGGAGAAATGTATATATCATCAGGGCCTGGAAGGTAATTGGCGTCAGGAGCCCTGAGAAACCCAAACCCATCCGGCAGGGTCTCCAGGACACCTTGGCCATATATAAGGCCGTTTCGTTCAGAATGAGCTTGAAGCAGAGAAAAAATAAGATCCTGCCTGCGCATCCCCGATGCGCCCTCAATATTAAACTCCTTTGCCATATTCGTTAGTTCACTGATCTTCAACTTCTTAAGTTCAATAAGATCCATATTTTTTCTCCATCTAAATATAATGTGTCGGAAACTGAAATCAAAAGGGGTTTTCGAGGTTCGGTGTTTTTTCCTCGTCCCGCCATGGTGGGATAATAATGGACTGAGGGGATAAATTGCCTCTCTTCCAAAAACCCATTATTCAAATTTTATATTGAGCCAAATTGCGGAGCAAGCTGGGGCTAATTTTTAATAGAGAGAAAAACAGGGCCGCAACATGGGGAAAAGCTGAAAAGCATTCACAATGCCCTCCCTCGGGCACTAAAATCAACCCTAAAACCCTTCAATGTGCATTAGAGATAGTAACTCAGCAGATTAGCTATGAAGTCTTCTTAGATGTCCGGTCTATACCGAATCCTCCAAAAGGCAGGGAAATAATTTAGATTTTAATACTATATTCATCTTTGCCTCTCATGTCAAGTCCTTTGTTCGCTTGAAATTACAAATTCAACTGTTTCAGGGACTGCACGACACGGTCCATATCGTCCGGCATTGGTGCTTCAAATTCCATATATCGACCTTCAACCGGGTGGATAAAGCCCAATTTCTTTGCATGGAGCATTTGTCTGTCAATGGCAGGCAGCACGCCCTTTTTGTGGAGCGGATGCCTTTTCCACCAGTTCCGGCCGTACCCGTAAACCGGATCTCCCACAACGGGGTGGCCGATGTGGGAAAGGTGCACCCGGATCTGGTGGGTCCGCCCCGTCTTTATGGAGACCAGCAGCAGCGAAAAGTAACTGTGAAATACTTCCGCTTTCCGCCATAAGGTCAGTGCGCGCCTTCCTCCGGAGTGTGTAACTGACATCTGTTTTCTCTTCTTTGGGTGACGCACAATGGAAAGATCAATCTCTCCCTCATCCCCCTTTACCTGACCGTGTACGATCGCTACATACTGCTTCTTAACCATGCCGGTCTTGAACTGCCTGGCCAGGAAGGCGTGGCTCTGATCATTTTTTGCCGCTACTATCAGCCCCGATGTATCCTTGTCCAGCCTATGGACAATGCCCGGTCTAAATACACCTCCTATCCCTGAAAGGTCCCGGCAATGTCGAATGAGACCGTGTACCAAGGTACCGGTAGCATGCCCGGGCCCTGGATGGACAACAACCCCGGCTGGCTTATTCACGACAATCAGGGAGCTATCCTCATGGACAATGCTGAATTCCACTGCCTCAGGTTCCAAAACCCGGGAGGGAGGGGGTGGTATTGAAACCAGGACGTGATCTCCTGCCTTCAGTCTGTAGCTTGGCTTTGAAAGGGAGTTGTTCACTTTCACATACCCGTTCTTTATAAGGGCTTGTATCCTTGATCGGGTAAGATCGATTGAACGGGAAGATATATAGGTGTCTAACCGAAGATTTTGACCATTGTCAGGAATCTCGTAAGAGACCATTATACTCGGAGTGATTTCATGCGAAAATCTTATCCAGTTCTTTTTCTACTTGTTCTTCACCAACTTTTTTGGCAAGAGATATTTCTTTGACCAGGAGATTTCTGGCTGTATCCAGCATCTTTCTTTCGCCAAAAGACAGGTCTTTCTCTACCTTTAAGATTAAGAGGTCTCGATAAACCTCTGCCACTTCAAAAACTGACCCGGTCTTGATCTTGTCCATGTACTCTCGATAACGCCGATTCCAGGTCTGTTTGTCAATGGGAACATCTCTCTTTTTCAGGATTGAATAAAGCTTGGGGACCTCTGTATGCTCAATGATGTCTCTTAAGCCAACATTTTCCACATTATTGGTAGGTATCATTATGATCATGCCATTATCAAGGATCCGCATGACATAGAAGTCTTGCCGGCAACCTGAGATCTCCTGGGTCTCGATCTTTTCGATCAACCCAACACCGTGAGCGGGATAAACAGCCAAGTCACCTACCTTAAACATTAAAACCCCCATACACTGAGTTCATGGATAGTTTCCGTCCACAAATAGTCGTTTTGTAATCTTCGATTGACTGTTTTCAATTGATATTTTTCAATTGTCCACAGTCAATCGATAACTTTTACATTGCCAAAAAGAGCCCCACTGTCGGCAGAATTGGCGCAATCACCAGAGAAACCACTGACATCAATTTGATGAGTATGTTCATGGCCGGCCCGGAGGTGTCTTTAAATGGATCACCAACGGTATCGCCCACCACAGCGGCCTTATGGTTATCAGACCCTTTCCCGCCTAAATTACCTTCTTCTATCCATTTTTTTGCATTGTCCCAGGCACCGCCGGCATTTGCCATGTAAAGGGCCAGAAAAGCTCCCATAACCGTGGCACCCAAGAGCATGCCTCCTAAAGTTTCTTTGCCCAGGAGAAATCCAACCGCTATAGGAGTGAGTATTGTAACCAGGCCAGGGGCCACCATCTCCTTAAGGGCCGAGGTGGTTGCAATTTCAACACAGGTCTTTGAGTCCGGCTTGGCTCCTTCTTTTCCTTCCAACAATCCTGGAATTTCCCGGAACTGGCGCCGGATCTCCTCAACGATCTTGAAGGCCGCCTTACCAACGGATGTCATTGTTAATGCGGCACAGATCATGGGGACCATGGCGCCGATAAAAACGCCGATCACGACCATGGGGTTCTTAATATCGATGATTTCAAGACCCGCCGCCTGGGTAAAGGCCACGAACAGGGCCAGTGCGGTCAGGGCCGCAGAACCTATGGCAAACCCTTTACCAATGGCTGCGGTGGTGTTGCCGAGGGCGTCAAGCCCATCTGTGATCTTCCTGGTCTCAGGGCCGAGGCCTGCCATCTCCGAGATGCCGCCTGCGTTATCGGCAATGGGTCCGTAAGCGTCCACGGTCATGGTTGCTCCAACCGTTGCCAGCATGCCTACTGCCGAAAGGCCTATGCCGTAGATCCCGGCTGTTTGAAACCCTACAAAAGTTGCCACGCAGATACCAAGGATCGGGAGATACGTGGATTGCATACCAAGAGCCAGGCCGGCAATAATAAGGGTCGCCGAACCGGTCTTTGATTGCTCAGCAATACGGCGGACCGGGGGGCCTGAAGTGTAATACTCAGCAAGCAAACCGATTGCAATTCCACAAAGAAGACCGGAAAGGATCGCCCAGAAGGCGCCCCAGGGCATGCCGAGGGAACTTATTATGATAGCCGTAAGAATCACAAAAATAGCGGCAGCCACAAAGGTGGTATACCTCAAGGCCCCTGCCGGATTCCCGCCCTGGAAGATCTTAATAGAGAAGACGCCTACAAATGAGCTGAGTAGTCCGGCTACAACAATCAGGATCGGCGTGGCCATGAACATGAGCCTAATGTCCTTAGTCGCGAGGTCTTTCAGCACAGGAAATTTGGCCAAAAACTCCGGAGTAATGCTTAGGGTGGCCGCGATGGCAATAGTTGCGATCACAGAGCCCACAAAGGACTCAAAAATGTCAGCCCCCATTCCTGCAATGTCACCAACATTATCCCCCACGTTGTCAGCAATAACCCCGGGATTCCTTGGATCATCTTCGGGAATTCCTGCCTCAACTTTGCCCACAAGGTCAGCCCCTACGTCAGCGGCCTTTGTAAATATACCGCCGCCCACACGGGCAAACAGGGCAATAGAACTTGCGCCCATGGCAAATCCGTTAATGTACTTTGCCGTCGCAGGGTCGCCCCCGTAAACCCAGAACCAGAATCCAAGGCCAATGAGGCCAAGACCTGCCACGGCCAGCCCCATGACAGAGCCTGAAAAATATGATACGTTAAGGGCCTTTGCCTGGCCGAATTTGGTTGCTGCCTCTGCTGTACGGGAATTACCCTTGGTTGCTGCGCTCATTCCAGAAAAGCCTGCCAGCATGGAACAGAAAGCACCCGTTACAAAGGCAACGGATGTTCTCCACTCACCGAGAAGCAGCCCTAACACAATAAACACAACAGCTATAAAGATAATCAGGATAGAGTATTCCTTTTTTAAGAACGCCATTGCGCCATCATGGATCATTTCCTCCAGTTCCTGCATCAATGGAGTTCCATTGGGCTGTTTTTTGACATATCCATAGATCAGCCAGGCGATGATTAGACTCACAATCCCCAAAAAAGGTGCGACAACGGTTAGTCCCTGCATTAGTTTTCTTCCTCCTCGTTTGTAAAATTTTGGTGATTTATTTTATTCATTGCCGATTCAACTCCCTCAAAAATAAACAACCGGCAAGCACGAACTGCCACATTAAACACTCTCAGCATTATCTCACTTTCATCCCCATAAAATGGTGCGAGCACATAATCCTCCGGGCTTTCTCCATGACGGGGTCTCCCTATTCCAATCTTTATTCGAGGGAATTCCGTACTCCCCAAATGCTCAATAATGGATAATACCCCTCTATGACCTCCTGGACCGCCATTTCTGACGACTTTTATCCTTCCGACCGGCAGGTCAAGGTCATCGTGGACGACCAGTATCCTATTAGTGGGGAGATGGAAAAAGTCTGCACAGGCCCTGACTGCCCTTCCGCTTTGGTTCATGAATGTAACCGGCTTAAGGAGCACAATTTCTCGTCCTCGAAATTTCGTCCGGATGTTTCTTGACTGAAAGCGGCGGCTTGTCAGACGAACGCCCAGATTACGGCTCCAAAGGTCAAGTACCTGAAAACCTGTGTTGTGCCGTGTGCTTTTATATGCTGATCCGGGATTGCCGAGACCTACAATCAAGTACACTTCTTTTGAATAAACTCCCCCTAAGCCTTCGATTCTTCAGTGCTCTCAGCTTCCTTTTCTGACTCGGCCACTTCTCCTTCAGCCAGTTCTTCCTCAATTACTTCTTCTTCTTCCTCTTCAACAACCGTTGGCGCAGCAACAGTGGCTACTGTCAGATGCCCTTCTTCTAATGATACGATCCCTTCAGGCAGATAAATATCTTCGACATGTAAAGAGTCTCCGATAGCAAGGCTGGATACATCCAATTCCAGGGCATCAATCATTTTGTCAGGAAGACACGAAATATTTAGTTTTCTTCTGATGTGCTGAAGAATGCCTCCGTCAGTGACTCCCACCGGGCTGTTTACTAAGCGAATCGGGACGTCGACCGTAATCTCCTTGTCCATGGATATTTCATAAAAATCTGCGTGGAGATAGATATCTTTGACAGGATCTATCAGAAGATCTTTTATTATGGCTTTGTATGTTTCAGTCCCCTGATCTGATTGTACCTGAAGATCGAGAATAACGTTGTCACTGGAGCCTTGCTTCAGTAAACGTTCCAACTCCGGGTAATCCACTGCCAACATAACAGATTCGGTCTTCGGGCCATAGAAAACGGCAGGAATCTGAGCCATATTTCTAAGTTTTTTGGCTGCCCCTTTTCCTTTTGTTTTTCTAACCCGGGCAACCAATAGTGGCTGTTCCATTAATAACCTCCGACATTTAGTAATATTTCACAAAATAAAAACGCCCATTTAATTGGGCATATTATCATCTAAACGAACAATGTGCTGACTGAATTAGAGTTATAGATTCTTTTAATGGTTTCCCCCACAAGCTCAGCCACCGATAATACGGTAATTTTATTGCACTTTTTTGCCTTCCCATTAAGGGGGATAGTATTGGCCACCACCAGGCTGTCAATGGGCGAGGCCTCAATTCTTTCAATAGCAGGGCCAGACAGGACCGGATGGGTACAGCACGCGTCGATACTGGATGCTCCTCTGCTTTTGAGCGCCTCCGCGGCCTGTGTCAAAGTGCCTGCTGTATCCACCATATCGTCGAGAATAATGGCGGTCTTTCCCTGCACTTCACCAATTATGTTCATTGCCTCCGCAACGTTGGGGGCTTCGCGTCTTTTATCTATGATAGCCAGGGACGCATTCAGGCGCTTGGCAAAGGCCCGGGCCCTTTCAACACCACCGGCATCCGGCGAGACAATAACCAGGTCGTTTTGAATACTGCTTCGCATAAAATTCAATAAAATGGGCGCAGCAAAGATATTGTCAACCGGTATGTTAAAATACCCCTGAATCTGTCCCGCATGCAGGTCTATGGATACTACCCTGTCCGCCCCTGCGACTGTAATAAGATCAGCAACGAGTTTGGCGCTGATCGGTACCCGCGGCTTAACTTTCCGATCCTGCCGGCCATAACCATAATAAGGAATCACCGCTGTGATTCGCTTGGCAGAAGCCCTTTTAAGGGCATCCATGATAATTAAAAGCTGCATTATATTGTCGTTAACCGGCGTACAGGTAGATTGCAGGATAAAGACATCGCGGCCCCTGACGTTTTCTTCGATTTCAATAGAAGTTTCTCCGTCACTGAAGGTCTTATTAGTGATCTTACCCGGGACCACACCAAGGTAATCACATACTTCTACCGTCAGGGTTGGGTTGGACGTTCCGCCAAATAGTTTCATTTCAGGTTCAAGTGGCATATTTCGCTCAAAAAAAATGGCTGGGGTGGGAGGATTCGAACCCCCGAATGCGGGCTCCAAAAGCCCGTGTCTTACCGCTTGACGACACCCCAATATTTATCATTTATCATTTTTCGTTTATTGATGCTCAATGATAAATGAGAAATCCTAAGTCCTTTCCCAGTTAGTAGCCACAAAAACATCTCCCAGATTCTGGGAGATGAGATATTGCTTTGCTGACCCGGCTTTATTTAAAGATAGAAATACACCAAAAACGCTGGGCCCGCTTCCTGTCATAATGGCCCCTTCTGCCCCTGCATCAACTAAGCTTTTTTTTATTTTCTCTATGATGGGAAAACTGGCAGAAGTAACCTTTTCTAAATCGTTTTCAAGGATGCGGGAGAGAGCAAAATAGTCATGCCTTAAATAATTCATTGTATTATCATATTCATATGTTGTCAACTTTAATTTAAGATGACTGAAGACCCATGATGTAGAGACCCGGAGGGGAGGGGTAACGATAACATACCAATATTTTGGCCATTTTTTCAAAGGTTCAAGGATCTCGCCGATCCCCTTAGCAAGAGAGGGTCTGGAGTACAGAAAGAAGGGCACATCTGCCCCCAGTTGAGTTGCAAGATCGTGCATGCCGGATAAGGATAAAGGCATTGACCATATCTCATTGAGTGTCAAAAGTGTAGCGGCGGCATCACTGCTTCCCCCACCCATGCCCGCTGCTACAGGGATATTTTTGATAAGTTTTATGGAGATTCCTTTTTGAACGCCTGTTCGGGAAAGAAAGGACTGAGCGGCCTGATAGACAAGATTGCTTTCGCCTGCAGGTACCTGAAGACCCTCACACTCAAGTTTTATTCCCTGAGGAACTACGGTTAGCTCAAGAAGATCAAAAAGATCGATGGGCACCATGATGGAAATCAGTTCATG
>JAIVXD010000076.1:0-8942 GCA_048636195.1 Anaerolineales bacterium | reverse complement strand
AAAGTCTTGGGTAGAAATCAGAAGAGTCCTGGATTTTTATCCAGCTGATAACTTCTATGGCTGATTCCTTGTCATCGAGCTTTGTCCATCTGTCAGTTGGCTGCAGCGTTCTGTCGTTGTTTTTCGGGTCAAACATGATACCCGATGGATTGTTAACAGCATAGCCAGCATAGTAAACGGTGTAATCAGGCAAATTCTCCTGCAATTTCTCAATGGTTACGTCATCCCCGTATCGAGATTGCAGCCTGAGTTTACCGTAGCCTGAGCATCCGGATATGATATATATTAACACGACGGCCATTAAGGCCAGACGTATGTATCTTTTCATGGTCATGATATTTCTCCTTTTTGCAGTAAGAAACCAATGTCTTTTGTATTCATGTAATTCAAAAGTAATCAGTATCTGTACTTTTTTCAATGGCTTTTATGAAAAATTCGTAACATCTCAATAAGTTTTATAGTCCTTTGTACTCTCGCTATCTGGGCCAGGCTGGAGCCTTCCAAATAAATTTCCTGCCTGTGAAATCAGGGGGTAAAAGTGTGTGTGTTTGTAAGAGCTCAAAAAGGCCACAGAAAGAAAATGCTAACCACTTGATAATATAAGAAATTGATATGCGAGGATAGGGAAAAAAAGTCGAAAGTTAAAAATGATTTTCTATGTAGACAATTTTAAAATAGAGTGATAATATTTTTATTGTTTCTATGAGATACCAACATACACAAGAAAGGAGGGGATTTATGCAAGAATAAATAGTTAAGGGTTTCCTTGGTAATGGGATGTAAGGGTTAATCAAACCTATTTGTCAAAAAGGAGGGAGGAAAAATGGGAAAGAGAATCTTGACCACAACAATCTTCATTGTCTTTTCAATGGTGGTGCTGCTGTCAACCTTTGCGTCGAAAGCGCAAGCCGCAGACAAAATCGGCTGGGTCGGTCCCGTTTACAAGGAGTTATCCGACAGTCTGAAGAAGGGTTTCAAGGCGTACTATAAGAAGACCTATGATAAGGACATAGACATCACGTTCGTGCGGCCGGGCGGATGGCCGGTCGTCGTAGACAAAGTAAGAATGTGGGGCGGCAAACCGGATGCAGACATCTTCCTGGGCGCAGGCGCTCCAGCGCATGAAGTCTTAATGAAGGAGGGATTGCTCGCCCCCTACAGGCCAAAGAATTGGGATAAGGTTCCCGCCGAATGGCACGGCATGAAGGTAAAAGATAAAGGTGATTATTGGACCTGCTTCGCGCCCTGGATCGTCACCAATCTGTATAACGCGAAGGTTTTGAAAAAGCTAAGGCTGCCGCCGCCAAAAACGTGGAACGATCTGCTCAACCCCATCTACAGGGGTAACATCATACATACGCTGCCATACGCATCCGGCACAATGCATGAAACCATAGAAATCCTCTTGCAGGCATTTGGAGAAAAGGAAGCTTGGAAATATCTCAGATTATTGGCGGCGCAGTTACCCCGCTTCTCCACCGGCAGCACAGATACGACCCAATTAGTGGCCCGCGGTGAAGTTCCCATCGGGGTCGCGCAGCCGCAAATGAACGCGATGGCTGCGCGCAAAGATGGCTATCCCGTGCGTGATTTGCTCCCGGAAAAAACGATCCTGGTTCCAGAGGCAGTGGCTTTGCTGAAAGGCGCGCCCAACGAAGCGACCGCGAAGATCTTTCTGGACTGGCTATTCAGCATGGACGGACAAAAATGCGTGCTGAATGGCCGTTACTTCGCAGCCAGGACGGACATTAACTTCTCTGTGTGGGAAAAAGAAGGCGTCGTCATGGCCAAGCACGCCAAGAAGGCGCTGGGAGTTGATTCCTTCTGGGATCTGAAAGTCGGGTTCATTGAGTACGACCTGGACCTCGCCACAAAGAGATGGGATAAAGTCAACCGCTTCTATGAATACGAGATCTACAGGAAGTGGGGCAAGTTGAAAAGAAGTCTGTTCCTGATAGAGGAAGTTGAGGAAGAAATTGATGCGGCGAAAGCCGAGAAGGTAGACGTGACGAAGGCTGAAGCGAAGATAAAAGAAGCCAGAAAGCTCTTTGAGATAGATGGCAAGTATGCGTCAGCCCGCCTGGCAGCATCGAAGGCACGCGCTCTGCTTGTCGCGCCGTAACGCCAAAGTAAAGTCAGAATATTCTCCGAGTTTGATACACGGGCGAGCGGTGGCTCGCCCGTGTATCATTTAGTTCATTAATAATGGATTTTGTGTATTTGGTGGCAAAAGATTTTCATTGATATCGATAACCTATTGGAAAAATTAAATCCGAATATCGAATATCGAAATTCGAAACAATCTCGAATCACCAAAATTCAAATGACCCAAACAGCGCCATGTCTTGAATGACGCCGACTACTTATTTGTTTTGGTCATTGGAATCCCGCCATGGCGGGAGGTTTAGGATTTGTTTCGGATTTCGGGCTTCGGATTTCGAATTTTCCGGACAAGCTGAAGCGCAAAAGATAAACACCTGTTTGGTTCCGGCTTGGCCAAGTTGGTAGATAGTAAAGTAAAGGATGTGATATGTCTCGCGGCAATATCTCTCTGGCAGCACTCCTGTGGTTGGTCATTGCCTTCCTCGTGCTTTATCCGATGTCAATTCTGGTGTTGCAAAGCTTAAAAATCGCCGAAACCGACACCTGGGGCATAAACAACTACCTGGAGTTCTTCCAGGACACGTATTATCTTAAAACCTTTGGAAATACCTTGCTGCTGAGCACGCTGGTGCTCCTGACGACGACCTTGTTCGGGATCCCCCTGGCATACATTTTAGCGAGATACAGGCACTGGGGAAAGACAGTTTTCACAGCCCTAATCCTTTTGCCGATTGTTTTGCCCGCTTTTGCCGGCGTATTTGCATTCATCATCTTTTTCGGCAAGTATGGAACGCTGAATCTGCTCCTTATGGACACGGGGTTGATCAAGACACCCATAAATTTCATCTACGGGATACACGGGCTGGTATTTGTACAATCCCTGCACATGCTCCCTTTTATCGTCCTTGGTCTTTCCGCAGGTTTCACCAACATAGACCCCTGCTTTGAAGAAGCCGCCGAAGTCGAGGGAGCGAGTGGCTTTCGGAGATTTTTCACCGTCACGTTGCCTCTTTGCACGCCAACTTATATGGCGGGCGCAGTCATCGTATTCCTGTGGCCCTTTACGGACTGGCTCACGCCATTGATTTTGGGGCAGGTGGACTTTCTCCCCTCGGTTGCGTACATCAATATCGCCTATCACTTTACCGATGTTCATCGCAAGTTCATGGGGATCGTGGCGGTGATCGTTTCTTCCATTGTTTGCATTGGCCTCTTTTTGCTTGCCAGGTGGTGGGTCGAGAGGAAAAAGTATACCGGCCTCTCCAAAGGGACAACGGCTGAGGGGAGAGTGATCGAGCCAAGCCCGTTGGTGAAATTGGGCGCGTATGTGTATATGATTTTTATCGCCATACTCGTCCTTCTAATTCCGATCGTGCTGGGGTTATCCGCTTTTTCCAGAAGATGGGTCTTTGAGCCGTTTCCAACGTATTGGACCTTAGAGAATTTCAGGGTAATCCTTCTGGAAAGCCCGCTCCTGATACAGAATTCCTTCGTCTACAGCGGGATAGCCCTGCTTTTCGGGATCGCCTTCGGGCTTCCAGCCGCCTATATCATTGTCCGCACCCGTGTCCCGGGGAGAAATGCGCTCGACTTTGTGATCACACTCATGCTGGCTTTCCCAGGTATCGCGGTCGGCGTGGGTTATCTCCTGGGATTTTGGAAAGGCATACCCTTAGCCCAGTATTGGATCATCATGCCGCTGGCCCTGTTTGCACGGCGGCTCCCGTACTTTTTGCGGATGGCTCACTCCTCTTACCTGCAATTGGATATTTCGCTCGAGGAGGCCTCGGAAGTAGCGGGCGCGGGTAAACTCAGAACTTTTTTCAATATATCTTTGCCTTTGCTGATCAAAGGGGTACTCGTCGGCGTGGTGATGTTTTTCATCATGGCGTTCCAGGAGATCTCTACCGCTATATTCCTTTATCGAGGAGGATGGGAAACCCTGCCCATAGGAATCTATTTGAACTGGCACCGCGGCATGGAGTTCGGAATCGCCGCGGCCATGGCGTTTCTGATGATTGTGATCACCTTTATCCTTCTGCTGATCATATCAAGAGTCGCCGGAGGTATCCTCAAGGCGGCCTGGGGTCCAGGCGGCACGTAAAAAATCGGGCATGTGCAACGCACATTGGGCGATCACATAGCGTCGAAAAACCCGTTTGAGCAGGCTGATGAAAAACGTTCAGATGTAAGGCACCCGAAATCCCGAGGAATGAGGCGTACGTAAAAGTAGGCCGCAGTGACGAGGGATGAGGGTAATCCCGCCATGGCGGGACAGATGGGCGTTTTTCATCAGCCTGCTAGGGAGACAAATTTAATGGCATTTATAGAAATCAAAAACCTGTTCAAGCGCTTTGGGAAAGTAGTGGCAGTTAATCGCATCCAGCTTGAAGTCAACGAGGGAGAAATGTTGACGCTTCTTGGACCCAGCGGATGCGGCAAAACAACCACCTTGCGCTGCATCGCCGGATTGGAGAGACCAGAGGAAGGGGACATTATTATTGACGGCAAGCCGATGCTTTCGGAGGGATTTGTCCAGCCGTCAAAAAGAGGAATCGGCATGGTGTTCCAAAACTATGCCGTATGGCCGCACATGAAGGTATTCAATAATATCGTTTACGGCTTGAAAATTCAGAAGATACCCAGGCAGAGTATCCAAGAAAAGGCTCGACAGGTATTGGAATTAACGGGTTTGAATGGCTTGGAGGAGAGATACCCATCCCAATTGAGCGGCGGACAGCAGCAAAGGGTGGCACTTGCACGGGCTCTTGTAAGTAATCCTAAGGTATTGTTATTAGATGAACCGCTGAGCAACCTGGATGCCAAGCTCAGAGAAGAATTGAGATTTGAAATCAAGAGCCTGGTAAGACGTATGGGCATCACATCGGTCTACGTCACCCACGACCAGGCGGAGGCGATGGTTATCTCTGATCGAATCGCCATCATGGACTCGGGGAATATGGTGCAAATCGGCACCCCGCAGGAGATATACAAAAAGCCCGCCAATAGATTTGTCGCCGATTTCATAGGCACCATGAACTTTATGTCCGGGGAGGTCGTCCAGGTCCTCCAGGACACGGATGCGGTTTACGTACGTACCGAATTCAGCGAGAAGATGCTGTGTACGACGCCCGACACTACGGCAACAACACCAGGAAAAAAAGTGTATGCATCTATACGTCCTGAGGATGTGGAAGTATTTACGGAACCACCTCAAGCCAGGGAGAACCTGTTCAAGGGTACCATTGCCCATAAGGCGTACCTGGGTAACTTTCTGTACTTTTTCGTAAACATAGATGGCACTATGATCAGGGTGCAGGTTACGCATCACGTGCCGAAAGAAGAAGGACAAGAACTCTACCTGTTTCTAAATCCGCAAAAATGTATGATCTTATTCTGACTAAAAGTTGGAATAAAAGGGGACAGGCTACTTTTACTTATTGGGATGGAAGTCGTTTGCCGGAAGAATACCTTTAATAGCCTGACGTATTTTCCTGGTATGGGACGAATATAAACGTAGGTTCCAAAATGGAATGATGTGTTTTAGTAAATAGTTGACCCTGTTACTGTGGTATAAGAATGAAAATCAATCATTTTGCCAGAATTTACTTCTCATTGCCCTCAAAACGTGGAGTTCATACATCATCTTATCATTTGGAAATTCCTTTTTCACTTCTTTTTCAATGCGTTTTATAAGAGCAGCAGGTACTTTCATCTCCTTAGCTACTTTAGGATAATTAAAATATTCTATGTTCTCCATAAGCACACCTCCTCAGAGTTCTTGTGGTGAGATGATCTCAATCCCTCTGAATCCTTCTAATGTATTGACGGAGTTTACCCACTTTCTTGTCTTTACTTTAACCAAGTGTTCAAAATTCCAGGAGACTAGATAAGATATCTCATAGTAGGTAGTTACAGCCACATGAAGAGCATCATCAAAATAGGCACTGGGAACTGAGGTATCAAGATATAAACTCTCTTTTTTCATTTGACTTCCTATTGCATTACAATTTCCACTTGCTATCATTAGAACAAAAAGCCCTATAAAGCAAGAAAATACAAAAAAAAGGGCTTACACCTGTTTTAAATTCATTTCGCCTTAATTTCTGAAATATCCCAGGCATGCCAACGGACGCTCGTCTTATCATGCCCAATATATGCCAAGTTCTCTTCACTGATTCTTGGCTATCCCTTGATCCCTGAGGTCAGAAAGCTTTGGTGAAGGTCCTCTGGACCGCCGGGAAAAATGCAATAATTAATGATTTTGGTCGTGGCGGGAAGGGAGATTTTGGAGTAAGGTCAGCCTGAGGCGGATCGTCGAGAAAATCGATCCCGCTTACAGCGGGACCCAGAATTTTTATCTGGAAGACTATATCATGGAGAAATAGGATATGGATGAATTCATAACGGCCTTTGAAAAGAATTCCCTGGAGGAGATAAGAATTTTCTTATTGCAATACAAGAGTTACTATTTCATTGACCTCAGGGTGTTTTCTGCACCCCAAAGGGGGGAAGAGAAAGTATCTACTTCATCTGGCATTACGTTACCAGTGAGCTTGTTCGGAAAATTAAAGGAATCAATCCTTGATGTGGAGAAAGTGCTTATGAGAAAAGGACTCTTAGAAAAAGTGGAGGGATAGCTTTAGCATTATGTAACCACTTGAATTTATTGGTATGATAGATATATTAAGAACCCAACTCATAAATGAAAATAGCTTGACAATTTTTCCTAACATAATACACTATATTTTGTTGGGTAATGAGATCCAAATTGGGTGAATGAGGTTTTTCAAAGTGGGTAACTACATTGAAGGAGGTGATGGCTGTAAGCTGGCTATATAATATATGAAATGGGCCGGTTCAGAATTTCAACCAAGAATGGGATCGACTCACTCCATCTATTCTTACTAAATTTTAAAAGAGGTCTTGCAGTATAGAATAAAAGGGGGTGCAATATGTTAGGTAAAATCAAAGTACTAAGCCTTTTAGTGATCGTGTCAGCCTTTTTAATGTCTATTCCATTTGCTATTTGTGCTAATGCCTCCAGTGAATATGAGGGTGGACTATACTCTTACCAGTTAGCTAAAATAATCCAGGTACCAGGAAGACAGGGAGTAGCAACAGATGGAACTTATTACTATGTTAGTGGCAGCAAGGCTCTTTACAAATGCGATAAAAGCGGGGAGGTGATTTTAGAAAATAAAGAACCATTTAAAACATTCCCAGAAGAAGCCGTATGTAATCATATAGGAGACATAGATTACTATAACGGTGAGCTTTATATCGGTGCAGAGGAATTCAAGGAAGGGAGAGGCTTCAATATACAGATTGCCATATACGATGCTGAAACCTTAGAGTATAAGCGTTCCATACCTTTTGATGAAAAGTCCGGACAAATTGAAGTCTGTGCAATAACTGTAGATCCTATTCGTAAGATAGCTTGGATGGCTGATTGGTGTAATGGTAGATATCTTTATCAGTATGACCTAACGACTGGTACGTATATTGGTAAATTACACTTGCAGCCGGTACCACAGTATCAACAAGGGGTCTATTATTACGACGGGCATTTGTTTATCACGGCAGACGACGGCGATGCTAATTACTGGGAACCTGACCACATGTACAGGGTGAATGCGGATCCCGCTGCTACCTGCGGATTAGTCGAGCTGGAGAAGGTATTTAACGAATTCACCCGTGCAGGAGAAATCGAAGGTCTGTGCGTTGACCCGAAGACGGGACAACTTCTAGTCCTGTTCAATAGGGGAACTAAGGTTGTTGAGGGGATGGCTGTAGGTTTCTACACTGGTTATGAGAAAGAGATACATGAGGTGTACATTTACGATATTATTAAATCCCCATAAAAAAAGTAAGGTTAAGTGACTTATCTGAACATGGCAATAAATTTTGAGCTGCAAGACCTCCTTCAAGATTTGGCCATTGGAAAACCGATAGATTTTTTGACATACCCATAGAGTAATTGAAAATCTCGCAGAGTAATTTGTAAGTAAATTTATTTTGGGAGAATTAGACAAATCTGTGTTCGGCCAACGGAATAAATCCAAACTGCCAAGATGAAAGATCTGACCCCAATCCCTGATATACAAGTCTTCCTGCAATAAAATACCCAGCCATCCACCATATCTTGTGCCTATTTCTTACTTGAAACCCAAGATCCTTTATTTTATACTTTATGTACTTGCGTTGCGGCAGATTCTTATCAGCGAAGTGAAAAAGGGACACTCGTGACATTTGGACATTCTATGAAACCTCACCTTAACAAAGGACTTTTCTCCAACTATTACCTTGATGAACTTCTTCCGAAAGAGGAAGAATTCAATATCCCATTCTCACGTGTTGAGACGGCCTTTGAAGAAACTAAGCGCATATGGGATAAGACGTATCTTTCATCCCTGAGTGAACCCCAGCTCAGGAAACATTTCCTGGATAAAGTATTTGAAATCTTAGACTGGACAATCGATGTCGAGCCTCCGACCCCATCAGGTGAGTGGTCTAAACACCCTGATTATGCTTTGTTTCATAACAAAGAAGACCTAAAGATCGCACAAAAAGCAACTAAGGAAGACTATTTTAATAAGGCTCTTTTTATTGGTGAGGCAAAACGCTGGGGGAGACCATTAGACAGGAAACTTAAAGGAGAGAAGGACCCCTTTGAGGTTCAGAATCCATCCCTTCAGATAAGCCGGTATCTCTGGCTTACAGGGGTAAAGTGGGGAATCCTTACCGATGGAAGATACTGGCGGATCTTTGAGAGGGAAAGCTCAAAAAGACTGGACATTTTCTACGAGATAGATCTTGAAGACCTTATTGAAAATGGC
>JAIVXD010000075.1:0-9024 GCA_048636195.1 Anaerolineales bacterium | reverse complement strand
ATCTGGATCTGTTTGCGGATACGGATCACAGTAAGTACTTCATCGTAGACCAACGGCTCGTTATCTTCGGCGGAATGAACATTGCCGATGAATACCACTACACCTGGCATGATTACATGGCCCTGATACGCAGCAGCCGGTGGACCCAAGCGTTTAATGATAAGGTTTTAAGAGGATCCCCATGGCCAAAGCCGTCTCCCTTTGTAGTCACCGTAAACGATCGTAATGCAACAGAAATTCGCACGGCCCTGATCGAAATGATCGACAACGCCGCTAAAAGCATCATTATACAGCATGCCTATTTTTCTGACAACAAAGTGATTGCAGCCGTTAAGAGGGCCGCCGCAAGGAGTGTTAAGGTGACCCTCCTACTGCCGGAGAAGCCCGACACCCATCTCTATGCCAACATGGTCACCATAAACAAACTACTCGAATCAGGACCGCAAAATGGTATCATGGTCTATCTTTATCCAAAAATGTCTCACGCCAAAGTGATGTTAGCCGATGGAAGGATTGCCGCCATCGGATCCGCCAACTTAACCCCGCGAAGCATGTTGACCAGCAGAGAGGTTACCCTCTTTGTTCATGGTAAGCGCGATGATTTATTTATCCATAAATTACATGATCAGCTTGTGGCGGATAGGGCCAAAAGCAAACCAGTGTCAAAACCGTTTGATCTCAGCTTCACCGACAGATTGAAGGCTCTGGTCGGAAAATATGTGTGGTAAAATTCCAATAAGGGAGGATACACAATTTTGAGGAAAGGCGGACATGAAACAACACACAAATAAAAGGATTACGCCTTTCGCTTTTGTAGGTCCTCTCGTGCGCGTGCTTGCCACTATGCTTGCTGGTATTTTTATCACCCTGCTGGTAGGTTTTATCTTTTACCTGAACAACCAACCGGATTTGAGCGTGTGGCATACAGCAAAGCTTGATGAGGAGTTTAAAGCGGATTCGCCTGTGAAGAGTTTCGCAGAATATCTTGCCCTTGAAGATCGACTGTTCACACAGCTCAGCGACAAGGTCTATGCTAATATTCGTCCTGAAGAAAGACACATGATCAACCGCTATAATAAGGACAGTCTCTCAGATCCCGACCGCTGGCCAACCAAATGGAATCGCAGTTTTGAAATTGCCGGTTCTAAGCCTATTGCAGGAGTTCTTTTGCTCCATGGTTTATCCGATTCACCATATAGTCTGAGGCACTTGGGCGAGCGGCTTTCTGAATCTGGATCACACGTACTGGGTCTGCGAATACCCGGGCATGGTACAGCTCCTTCAGGCCTTGTCCGTGTAAAATGGGAGGATATGGCCGCAGCCGTAAAACTTGCCATGCACCATTTGAGCGGAAAGCTTGGAAATCGGCCCCTATATATAGTCGGATACTCCAACGGCGGGGCCCTTGCTATGCAGTACATCCTCTCCACCTTGGGGGATGATTCACTGCCAAGGGTGAGCGGGGCCGTACTGATCTCACCGGAGATCGGTATCGCCAAAAAAGCTGCCCTGGCCGCCTGGCAGGACCGGATCGGTAGGCTTCTGAGTTTGCCCAAATTGGCCTGGACCTCGGTATTACCCGAGTATGACCCTTTCAAATACAATTCATTCGCAGTAAATGCCGGTGCACAGGCCTATCGCCTGACGGCTGAGATTCAGGATCAAATCACAAAATATACAAATGCCGGCGTATTGTCACAATTGACGAGAATCCTGGCTTTCCAGTCCGTGGTGGACGCAACCGTAAAGGTACCGGCGCTGATCGAGGGACTGTTTGAGCGCTTGCCTCCGGGTAAACATGAGTTAGTGCTGTTCGATATCAACCAGATGGAGGCAATACATCCTATTGTAGATACCGGGCCTCGAGATGTGATCGTTGCTCTCCTTAACAAATCGGAACTCGACTATATCCTTACCTTAATATCTAACGAAAGCGTATACAGCCGGAAAGTAGCTGCCTATCAGAGAGTTCCAGAAAGCGAAGATAACATCGTAACCCCGCTTAACCTTGTGTGGCCTGAGGGCGTTTATTCACTTTCCCATATCGCGTTGCCCTTTACTTATAATGATCCACTATACGGGGGTGATGATGCAGGGGAAAGCCCCGGTATTCAAATCGGAAATGTAGTTCTCAGAGGAGAAAACGGCGTCTTACGTGTTAATCCGGCCAGTCTTCTCAGGCTTCACTGGAATCCGTTTTACGATTATATGGAGCAGCGTGTGCTTCAGTTTATGGCACTTTCCCGCCATAACTGAATCGCAACTCCCCCTGGGTACAAGAAAAGCGCGCAGGATCGGGGAACAGTGAATTGGAAGCATTAACGTCGAAAACATCGTGGAGGTGATTATGATTTTATGCTTTTCAATGAAGATTGTATGTGGTTCTTATTGATCATGCCACGAAAAGCGAGAATAGATGCATCAGGTGTTTTGTTCCGCGTTCCGCGGGGTTATCACGTCAAATAAATACCTGAGTTACAAATATTCAATATATACGGAGAAGAACGTTTTATGAAATATCTGTTTTCCCCTTACCGGATAAAAAACTGTGAGTTCAAGAACAGGATCGTGATGCCGGGTCTGGCCTCTTTCTTATTAGAAAATGACGGATCTATCACGGACCGTACTATTGAGCATTATCGGCTCCGGGCTGCCGGTGGACCGGCTATGGTCATTATGGAGGCATGTGCTGTTTCACCCGAAGGCATTGTATCACCCCATCAGGCCAGGATATACCATGAACGATTCCTCGAGGGACTATCGAAAATCGCTCAAATCATGAAATCGGAGGGAACGATTCCTGCTATTCAAATCCATCACGGTGGCAGGCAGACATCGGCCAGAGTGATCAATCAAAAGCCTGTGGCCCCCTCCCCTCTTCCCTGTCCCACCATTCGGGGAGATGTGGACCCGCTTACGGTTAGCGGTATCCAGGAACTGGTCAAAAAATTCGGAGATGCAGCCGAGAGGGCCGTTGAAGCTGGCTTTGAATTGATAGAGATGCATGGCGCTCATGGGTATTTAATTAACCAGTTTCTTTCGAGATTTTCCAATATCCGCGAGGATGAATACGGTGGAGATCTGGTTGGCAGAACCCGGTTTGCCAGGGAGATTGTTCAAGAGATCAGGAATCGCATAGGCGAAGATTTTCCACTGTCTTTCAAGATCAGTGCCCAGGAATTTGTAAAAGATGGACTGACAGTAGATGAGAGCATAGGGATTCTGAGGATACTGGTTGATGCCGGCATTGATATTGTTCAGGTATCGGCAGGTAACGATGCCACCCCCGAATGGATTTCTCAGCCAATGTTCATGGAACAAGCCTGTCTGGCCGATTCGGCTGAGGCAATAAAAAAGGCACTGGGTATCCCTGTAATGGCCGTAGGGAGAATCAATGACCCTTTGATTGCGGATGAGATCATAGAAAAGGGCAAAGCTGACCTGATCTGTGTGGGCAGGGGGTTGTTGGCAGATCCTGAAATGCCTAATAAAGCCAAAGCGGGACGTCTGGATGATATAAGGATCTGTATTGCCTGTAATACCTGCATGGAATCCATCTTCAGAAAAGGCCGCGTGGAATGTCTTGTCAATCCTGCGCTGGGCCGCGAAAAGGAGATGGCCTTTTATCCTACCAGGAATCCCAAGAAGGTCATGGTGATAGGAGGTGGTCCGGGAGGCCTGAATGTGGCATGGGTTGCGGCACGGCGGGGGCATGATGTTCATCTTTTTGAGAAGCAATCCACCTTAGGAGGGCAACTACTGTTGGGCAGCGTGACGGGCTATAAAAAAGAGCTGCGGAGTCTTATCAAATACCAGAAGCGCCAGGTCGAAAAATTCGGGGTAAAATGTTATCTCAACCGTGAAGTCAGCGTAAACACCGTGCAGGAAGAAAACCCGGATGTGGTGATTGTGGCAACGGGTTCCCTGCCCTCCCTGCCACCCATTGAAGGCCTTGATAAGGACATTGTTGTCCCTTTTGCAGAAGTCCTGAATGGGGGGCTGCCAGCTCAAAAAAAGACAGTGGTGATTGGCGGCGGACCTACCGGATGTGAGGTAGCCCACCATCTTTCTCAGAATGGATGTCCGGTGATCATTGTGGAGATGCTTCCCAAAATTGGTAAACCACTTGAATCCATAACTAAAAAAGTGCTTCTCAACCAGTTGCAGGCGAACCATGTGGAAATGCTGACTGAGTGCAGGCTTTCGAGGGTGGAGGATAACGGAGTGGTTGTGACCGGTAAAGATGGAGAGGAACGATTCATCGAGGCAGGGAGGGTAATAATTACGATTGGAAACCGGCCCGATAGCAGGCTTTACGACCAGATAACCCCCCTTGGATATGAGACTCATCAGATTGGAGACTGCCTGGAACCAAGAAGCGCCAAGGCGGCAATTTATGAGGGGGCTGTCTTGGGTCGGGCTATTTAGGCATAACTTCCTGGTAGGCTTCTTGTATTTCCTTGAAGCGCCTTTCAGCCAGTTCCCTGAATTCGTCACCCATGTGACCCACCTTGTCTGGATGATATTTGTTCGCAAGCCTCCTGAAAGCCCGCTTTATTTCTTCCGGAGACGCGTCTCTGCCAACGCCTAATACCGAGTAAGCGTTTTTTTGAGAGGATTCCTGTTCACGTGGCCCTCCAGAAGGTTGCTCCCGCTCCTGAGAGGGTCCTTCATACCTGTAGCGCTTTTTTCTGTACTTAGATAAATACCACCACAGCAGGCCCAGGACGGCCAGATCATCAATCCAACCCCAGCCGATAATCAAATCCGGAAAGAGATCATATGGTGAAAGCGTATAAAGCAACGCCAAAAGGCATAGGAGAAATCTCATTGTTTTAACTGATCATGTCTCAGGGTTTTTGCGCCTTGGCCTCTTTGACTAACGCTTCCCCGTATTTCTTAAGAAAAGCGTTCAGGTCTTCTTTCCAATTGCGCATAACGTTGATTCCCTGATTTTTCAACAGCCTGTTTTCCAGCAGGCAATTAGCCGGTCGCACGGCTAATCCTTCATAGTCTTTCATACTGCAAGGTTCAATAGACGCCTTAATGCCCAGTTTTTTTAGTACATATTTTGCACATTCAAATCGGGTACAATAGCCCTCTGATGTCGCATGATACGTTCCCCTCGCATTGTGATGAGGAGTTCCCTGATCTGTAAGGCAAGCCTGTAAGCCCATGTTGGAGAGCCAACCTGATCATCTACGACCCTTAGCACCTTGTGTTCTTGAATTCCCTGGCTCACAATAGACTTGATGAAATTGCTCCCGTTTATGCCATAAAGCCAGGCCGTACGAATGATAACATGATTGGGGGAATTCTCTCTAACGGCAGTTTCGCTTTCCATCTTGCTCTTCCCGTAAGCAGACAATGGATTTGAAGTGTCATCTTCAAAATAGGGTTGGGGAATCATCTTTTGTCCATCAAACACGTAGTCACTGGAAATATGAACCAATTTGCACTCGAACCTTGCAGAGCCCTGGGCCAGGTTTCTGGGTCCTTCAACATTTATTTTCCGGACTTTGAAATCTTCTGTTTCACAGGCATCCACATCAGTAAACCCTACACAATTTAGGACTACATCAGGGGAGATTTCCTGAAGATTTTGGATAACCATGTCCCAGCTGATAATGTCCAAATTCTTTTTGTCCGGTGCTATTACTTCGTGCTCCCGGCTGAGGACCTCTTTACATTCACTCCCTAACATACCTGTGCTGCCTAAAATAAGTATCTTCATTTTATTTTTTCCTTTCTTTTACTTAATCCTATATTTATATCAAAAAATAAGAAAAAATCCACAAAATTTTAGTTCGCCAGGGTAATATCGCAGATCTATCCGATTCGATATCCTCATAACAAGGTTAAATAATGTGTGATTCCTGAATTTCTACCCCGCGTTCCGCGGGACTAAATCCATGTGAAAGGGACTTTTTACATAGGCATCAAATCTCAAGGTTCACTCTTGCGTAAATTGGTCGTTTAGTGTAATAAAACAAAATTAATGGCAGTTCATTGATATCCTCGTCTGAACCACCCCGACTACTCAATAAGCCTTTTGGGTTGGTTACTGCAAAAAAAATCAGTGCGTTGCCACTTAGTTTACCTCTAACAAAAGGGCTTCAAGTTGAAAAGACACCTCCTCACCAAATCATATATCCTTAGAATATCTCTTTTCTTGACCCTTGCTTTATCCTTGCCATTGGTTCCACCGACAAATACCTGGGGCATGGAAAACCCGAAAGGAAGCGATTGTCAGGGCGCTAAGATCAACAAGGACATCATAATGGGGATTGATCTGCTTTATGATGGGCAGTTTGACGACGCAGAAAGCAATTTTCGCAAAGTAATCGCTGAATCTCCAAACAAACCTATGGGCTATTTCTACCTGGCCATGGTCACCTGGTCCCGGCTGTCGTCTGGCTTTTGGTCTCCCAATACTGTATTGGAATATAAGGTACGGATTGACCGTACGATAGAAATTGCAAGAATCCGTACCGAAAACAACTCTATGGACTGCTATGATTATTTTTACCTCGGAGGTGCTCTGGGTTTCAAGGGACGCTTTGAACTGATGCAAAACAAGTGGTTTTCTTCGTTCTCTTTGGCTGTGAAGGCGGTCGACGCCCTCAAGACCTGTCAAAAAATGGCCCCTGAAAATCGGGATGTCCTCCTGGGTTTGGGCATTTTCGACTATTATACGGCCCGGCTTTCTGGCGTCTTGAAATTTATCTCTTATCTCCTAATCCATCGAGGAGATAAGGAGGAAGGCCTGAGAAAAATGCACCTTGCTGCGAAAGAGGCTGTATATTCGGCAACAGAAGCCAAAAGCATGCTCATTCATATCTATCTGTTTGGGGAAGAGGACTTTATAAAAGCTATGAAGCTTTCTGAAGAAATGGCAAAAAAATACAGACAAAACCCTCGTTACAGATATTTTTTGGGGGTATGTTACATAAGGCTGGGTATGGACCGTGAATACCATGAAACGGTCAATTTCTTACGCCAGAGAAGCCTGCAGGCTAAGACATTGAGTGAGGCAGGTTTTTGGGGGAAGCGGGCTCTTTATCTCGAAACTGTGTATGATCTATTTCAAAAGCAATATCATGACGCCAGGGCAAAACTGGAGGTTATTCTAAACAAGAAAGACTCCCTGAACGACCCGGAGATGATAGCATGGCCTTTAATGAAAATAGGAATGAGCTACGATCTTGAGGGCAACAGGGAGGAGGCTGTTAATTACTACCAGGAAGTATTGAAAATGGAAAACGGATCAGGCGCCCAGTTCGTGGCAAAAGAGCTCCTGAAATCCCCCCTTAAGCAGAATGATCCTTTTATTGGATATTAGTTACTAATGGATATAATATGAAAAAATTTGCCCTCAAAATGCTTATAATAATCCTGCTGATTCCAATTTTATCGGGCTGTGTAAAACTGGTAACGCAGTTCTCACCGTCCCTGATACCCAATTTAACCCAGACCTTTTTTGAAGAATGCGATCCGGAGCTTGCAAGGCTATCCTTTCCGGCCGATCTTAAGCTGACGGAGGGGTTGCTCAAGAATGATCCCCAAAATAAACAGCTTTTGATCGCCCTTTGTATGGGGTTCACAGGCTACAGCATGCTTTTTATCGAGGAAGAAGATCCGGAAAGGGCTTCCCGGCTTTATCTCCGGGCCAGGAACTACGGGTTCAGAGCCCTTGGGCGAAAAGGGGCATTCCTAAAAGAATCCGGCCTCAATGCGGAGAACATCCGTGCGAAATTGGACACATTTGGGGAGAGAGAGTTTAAAGCCCTTTTTTATACCACAATGTCCTGGCATGCATGGATAAACTTGAACCTCGACAAACCAGCTGCCCTTGCACAGATGGGGATTGCCCAGGCTTGTCTTGGAAGGGTTTTAGAGCTAAATCCTGGTTATTTGTATGGGACACCATATGTCCTGATGGGCACAATTCTTGCGGCCAGGCCAGCACTTGCAGGTGGAGATGCGCGCCAGGCAAAGGTGTATTTTGAAAAGGCCATGGAGGTGAGTAAGGGAAAATTCTATTTTGTTCAATACTATTTTGCCAGGTATTATGCAGTGAGAATTCAGGACAGGCGATTGTTTAGAAAGTTAGCTCAAGAGGCTGTACAGGGGCATCCCAGTGAGCTGAAAGATGCCTGCCTCATAAATTCAGTAATGCAACAAAACGCGAAAAAACTTCTCGACATGACTGAAGACTTATTTTTATAGGAGGTCATTTTGTTCAAAAAAAAATTACCTGTATTGCTGTTTTCCCTCCTGGGAATATGCTTGTTTCACCAGCTCATCCTGGCGGATCATGTTTTTGCACGGCCGCAGTACCTTATCAAGTTTGCCACGGTCGTACCTGAGGGCTCCACCTGGATGAAACATATGAGAGCGCTCGATAAAGAACTCAGGGAAAAGAGCGATGGACGTCTCGGGTTCCGGTTTTATGCCGGCGGAATCGCTGGAGACGAGGTGGATGTGCTTAAGAAGATGAGGATAGGGCAGATCCATTGTGCTGCATTCTCCGGTGTGGGGTTCGGGCAGATACTGCCAATGGTGAGAGTCCTTGATCTTCCCTTCTTATTTCGAAATGATAAAGAGATAGACCTTGTTCACGGAGAAATGCGCCCCTTCTTCACAAACGAATTCAGGCGTAAAGGCTTTGAGCTCCTGGCATGGGGAGAGGTTGGAAATGTGCATCTTTTTTCCAGGGTGCCAATTCAGAGGGTCAAGGATCTATCGGGTCTTAAGGTGTGGACATGGTCAGGCGATCCCATTGCCAAAGAAACCTTCTCTAACATGGGAGTCAATCCCATCCCTCTTGCCATTACGGATGTGACCACTGCTCTCAATACAGGCATGATTGATACGATCTACGCACCCCCTTTGGGGGCCCTGGCCCTCCAGTGGCACAGGTCCATGAAATATATGACCGCTCTGCCACTCACACATTCTACGGGCGCAGTGCTCATCACGTCGAAATACTTCAAAAAGCTGCCTGAAAATCTTGCTGAGCTA
>JAIVXD010000074.1:0-9026 GCA_048636195.1 Anaerolineales bacterium | reverse complement strand
TCCGGAAATTCTTTCTTCATTTTTTGAAAGGCCTGGTCGGCTTTGGCCACTAAGAGTTCATAACGCTGTAATAAGTGGGTAATACTCATTGAACTTAGTTCTCTGCGATCTCGGCGTGCTCTGCGGTAAAAAAGATGGGAATTCCTATACGATCAATCTGCTCGGTGGGGTGCCAGTTTTTTCAGAAATTCCGGATGGGCCTTAAATCCAAGGGAGATGGCTTTGTCCACATGTTCGATGGCCTTTTCATAATCCTCATTGTTATAGTATGCAGACGCAAGATTATTGTGTCCTAATGCAAAATCAGGCGCCATTTCTACCAATTTTTTCCCTGTCTCGATGGCTTCCTTTACATCGTCTTTCTGGAGATAGGCGTTCATCAGATTACTCCACGCCTGTACAATATCCGGGTTCAGCTCGATTGCCTTTTTAAGGGCACCAATTGCTTCCTCTGTCTTAAGCATCTGCAAATAGGCAAAGCCCAGGTTTGCATAGCCCCTTGCATACCTCGGCTCTATCTCAACTGCACGCTGGTTGGCCTCAACTACTCTTTCCAGGTCACCTTGTTTGAAATAGATGTAACCCAGATTTACATGGCCCTCAAACATCCGGCCGCTGTTGGCAATGGCGTCGTTGAATGCCTCAATTGCCTCATCCAGTTTACCCTTTTGCATAAGGGCAACTCCAAGATTATAACTTGAATTGGCACATTCCGGGTTTTCTGACAACATCTTTCTTTGTTCGGCAATAAACTCTTCGGAACCCTGGGGCATTTTCTCCGGTGTCTTCATAGCATTCCTCGAACAGGATTAAGATAAAAAGTAAGCGTTCACAGGTTCAGGGTTAGGGACAAGAACGTAACCTTTGAATCCCGCTGTAAGCGGGAAACCTTTGAACCCGTGAACGGCTACGATAAAAAGAGGTCGCAATCCTCATGGGAGAGCGACCTCTTGTGCCATCTTACCAAGACGTTATACTTCTACAAACGTTTGAGGGTCTAATGATCCTCTGTTTGCCCTTTCCCTTTCAGGCCGTACATTGTAGTACTGCCAGTAGAAAAATAAATCAATTTCTCTTCATTGATCAGTGACGTAGCCGCCTTTTTGACCATCCTGGCTTTGACGTCAGGAATCACCTTCCTAACGGCCTTTTCCATTTCATTGAAATAGAATTTGGTCTTTTTGCTTTTATCGGCAAACTCTAAGATGGCATTCCTGATATCTTCCATTGTGGTACTCCTTCCTTAATGTGGGTTGGCGCCTAATCAATACCACCCACTGCTCTTGAAACCTCCCATGCCGCATCAGTAAATTTGAATTGGGAAGAGGTCCTGTAGGTGTCATATTGCAGGCGGTAATCATCTATCAGGTGATCAGAAAAGGGCAAATCACATTTCTCGAAAAACTTCTCCCAGCCGATCCTCTCAGCCCAATCACCGATTCGCTCGTATTTGTTGGCATCTGCCGCATAGGCCTCGATGATCTTCCTGACGTCTCTGCACACTTCAGGATATCTGGGAAAGTTATTGGGAACAGCGGGAACAACCACCTTAGAGAATTTAGGCGGTGAAATCCGGTTGGAGACCTTGCCTCCCGCCATAATAGTCACACAATCACCTTCCTTGTCTGTGAGTGGAACGGCCATACACATGGTATAACAGTTGCCGCAGAACATGCATCGTTCATCTTTGATCTTTACGCTCTTTTTGCCATCTTCTGTCTTAGTGGGTGAAATGGCCGCTGTTGGGCAGGCGGCAATAACCAGAGGGATTTCACACACACTATCGAGAACCTCATGATCTACGAGGGGCGGTTTTCTGTGATAGCCCAGAAGAGCGATATCAGAGCAATGGACAGCCCCGCACATGTTCAGGCAGCAGGCCATGGATACCCTGACCTGTGCGGGAAGGGTCATTCCCTGAAAATATTCAAAAAGATCATCCATGACAGCCTTGACCATGGAGGAAGCATCCGTGGCCGGTGTATGGCAGTGGATGTAGCCCTGGGTATGGATAATATTGGTGACCCCGGCGCCTGTCCCCCCAATGGGAAATTTATAGCTGCCGGAGACATGTTTGCGGCCCGCCAGGTCCTTTTTAAGTGCCTCCATCTTATCCTGGCTGTCTACCAGGAATTCTATGTTGTTACGAGTGGTGAATCTTACAAAGCCATCACAGTGTTTGTCTGCAATATCACATATCTCCCGCACATGCTCAGCAGTCATAAGCCGGGCTCCACCGCATCTGACGGTAAATACTTTGTCTCCGGTTTCCGAGACATGCACCAGAACACCAGGCTCCAGGATTTCATGATATTTCCATTTGCCATAATTATTCTGGATAATGGGAGGGAAATACTGCCAGAAGTGCCTTGGCCCGAGGTCCGTAAGCCTGTTTTCCATTGGTTTGTCCGGATTAAATAGTCCCAATCTTTCTTGAGATAATGCCATGTTATTTCCTCCTGTTCCGTATCTATCTTGCGTGTCTGGTTCGATAGTCGTCTATATCTCTCTTAAATCCGCCGGGCACATCTTCCTCTTTCCAGAAGATGTAAGGATTGCTCCGCGGTTCCCTCACCATTTGTGGCATGGCCGGAATGTTCAGAACCTCAAGGAGCTTTTTTATGCCCTGCCGCTGGATGAGTTCTCCCAGGCGCTCACGGTTTTTGCCCTCTTCCATCCACCAATCCCAGATCGGTTCTATAACGTTCTCTTTAATGCTGTCATAAGGGGGAACGCACTTCATGAAAGGAATGGTCAACACCCCCATCTGCGCTCCCTCGAGAATGGGAGCCTTTGCCCCTAAAAGGATGCTGACACCTGTATCAGTTCCCGGCCTCAAGGCCCGGGGCATGACATTAATGCAGTGCATGCAGCGTGTGCATTCCTTATTGTCAATCATTAGCTTGCCGTCTTCCATCCACATACACTTGGTCGGGCAGAGGTCAATGACCTCCTTCTGTAGGTCGAATTTGCCCCAGTCTTTTCCTTTGTGGGCTCCACCGTTGGGTTCGACTTCGCCTTTGATATATGCCTGGACCGCATCCTGATCAATTCGAATATCATCTCTCCAGGTCCCGATAAAGGACATATCAGCACGCGCAATGGAGGCCACACAGCAGTTGGGACAGGCGTCAAATTTGAATTTGAATTTGTAAGGAAATGCAGGACGATGGAGTTCGTCCTGGTAGTAATGGGTCATTTCGTAGCACATATCCTGTGTATCAATACATGCCCATTCGCAACGGGCCTTGCCAATACAGCACGATGGGGTCCGGAGGTTTGAGCCGGATCCTCCCAGATCCTGTTGCAGCACGTGGCCCAGTTCATAAAAGATGGGTTCTAACTGCTCGGTAAAGGTCCCCAGGAATATAATATCACCGGTGGAACCATGAAAGTTCATCAGGCCACTGCCGCGGTACTCCCAGAGATCGCAGATGCTCCTCAGGTAGTTCGAGCTGTAAAACTTGCTGGCAGGCTGATTGACCCGCATGGTATGAAAATGGGCAATGGATGGGTATTTTTCCGGAAGGTCTGAGTACCTCCCTATAACACCGCCACCGTAACCGAATACGCCTACGATACCACCATGTTTCCAGTGGGTTTCACCGTCGATAAATGAATCTTCAAGTTGGCCCAGCGTATCTTCAACCACCTCGCTTTTAATCATCATCCGGTCATCAGGAAGATTCTTTCTGTGAAGGGCTTCCCTCTTGGCATCTGCCACAAAGCTCGGCCACGGCCCCGATTCCAGATCATCACACATGGGAGTGTCATGTTTGGTCTTGAAATTTTTAAGCTCTTCATCCGTGTAATTATTGAGCTCTTCATCGGAATATATCCTGAGCTCATCATATATTAACTCTTTTTGCTCTTCTCTTGGTTCAAAAGCCATTATCAATGCCTCCTTCTGCAGACTGTGTTTTAATATTAAGGAGCAAACCTAAAAAAATACGGTTAAATTCACCTCCTCCCCCAAAAAATCATAAATTATTACCCTTAAAGGATATGCCTTTTACGCTATTTTTGTCCACTGCTAAACGCTTAAGGCAGATCAATTTGTGTAAATATTTGTGAATATTGGAACTACTTAAATCATCAGGAAGTTAAAATGAATTTTATACTCAGGATCTGTGTAGGTTGTCAATAAAAAAGATTTCTTTTTTTTAATTGACAATATTATCCGGCCATGTTCCTAATCCAAAAAAATGTGAGCATAAAAATAGCCGATACAAGACCAAGACGAGACTACCTAAAAAGATGTTGTTCACGCAACCCAGAATTACTATTGGCGCACTAAAAGGAGGGTCTGGCAAGACTATCCTTTCGTTAGGTCTCACCGCCGCATGGCGGGAAAAAGGCCACCGAATCGCGCCCTTCAAGAAAGGCCCGGACTTTATTGACGCCGGCTGGCTCACCCTTGCGGCTGCCCGACCATGCTACAACCTGGACCCTTTTATGATGAACAATGAACAGATTGTTCAGTCCTTTGTCAGCCATTCAGGTGATGCTGACCTATCCCTTATTGAAGGGAACAGGGGCCTTTTTGACGGCCTGGACGTGGAAGGGCGCTGCAGCACGGCAGAACTGGCCAAGCTCCTTAAAACACCGGTTATTTTAATAGTGGATGTAACCATGGCCACCCGTACTGTTGCCGCTGTCATCAAAGGGTGCCAGGCCTTTGATCCGGATCTGAATGTTGCCGGGATTATTCTGAACAGAGTGGCGGGCTCACGCCAGGAGGCGCTGATTACTAACGCCATTGAAAAATATTGCGACACAATCGTGGTTGGATCTGTTCCCAAATTGCAAGACACTGTCTTTCCTGAAAGGCATATGGGACTTGTACCATATCAGGAAAGAGAGCATGCTGAGAAGGCGATCTTATGGACCAGGGAAACAGTGGAAAAACATCTCCAACTTGATACTATTTGGAGAATAGCCAGTGAGGCTGAAGACATTGAGATAAAATTCCAATCTCAAACACCAGGAACAACGGTTAAGGCGGGTAATGACTCCCCGCGGATCGGATTCATCAGGGATAAGGCGTTTTGGTTCTATTACCCGGAGAATCTGGAGCAGTTGGAGCGTATGGGCGCTCGACTGGTTGAGATCAATGCGATTTCACAGAATGTATTACCTCAACTGGACGCGCTTTACATTGGGGGCGGTTTTCCAGAGATTCAGGCCCAGGCCCTGGCGGATAATCACACCTTTCGAAACGCCCTTAGAGAGGAGATCGAAAAAGGCCTGCCTGTTTACGCGGAGTGCGGTGGGTTCATGTACTTGGGGAAAAACCTTGTAGTGGATGGCAGAACCTATCCCATGGTCGGCGCAGTGCCTGTTGAATTTATTTTGGAAAAAAGACCCCGGGGGCATGGGTATACTATTTTGGAAGTGGATGGATTAAATCCTTACTACCCTGTGGGAGAGACCTTGAAAGGCCATGAATTTCACTATTCAAAGGCCGTGCTTACCGGGGAGGCAAATGTGGATTTCGCCTTCAAGGTGCGCCGGGGTCATGGCGTGGATGGTGAAAGAGATGGTATCTGCATGAAAAACGTCCTGGCTACCTTCACCCACATACACGCAGCCGGGAACCCGAGGTGGGCGAAAGGTCTTTTAAAGGCGTCTTTAGAGTACAGGAGAAGCAATAGTAGAAAAAATGGATGAAATTTTTTCAGAAAGTTTGAAAAGAACGATTGACAACACAGCAAATAGGATTTATATTCCTCTATTCAAATGCGCCTAAAATAGGCCATGAGCCAAATACTCATAAGGTCAAGTCATATTAAACAAGGAGGATAAGGGATTATGCCGAGTGTAGAATTTGAGGGAAACACTTACAACGTTGATGAAGATGGGTTCATTGACGATTTCAACAACTGGAACAAGGCCTGGGTTAGTCATGTGAAAACAACTGAAGGCATCGAAGAGATGACCGACGAGCACTGGAAGGTTATCAATGTCCTCCAGGATTATTACAAAAAGAATGGAATCGCCCCGATGGTCAGAATTCTTTCTAAGGTAACTGGCTTTAAACTCAAATACATCTATGAGTTATTTCCATCCGGACCTGGCAAAGGCGCCTGTAAAATGGCAGGGCTGCCAAAACCCACAGGATGCGTCTAATTCTATTTCTGTAAATTAACACGCAAGCAAATCGTTCGAAACTGACAGGGTGCAAAAGGTGCCACAATGGCTCCTTTGCGCCCTTTTTTTTAAGGTGACCTCCCTAACCCGGATAAACCGGAATTCCGAAGCACGAAACAAATCCAAAAAGCCCTATCCAAAAAACAGTTGCTACGGATAATCCTCCACTATTTTTCTATAAAGGCCGGGCCTTCGCTGAGGAATAAAGTATTTCATCCTGTGTTGTCTTATTTCCTGTAAGTGGTCTGCCTTGAGATCTGCAAAAAGGATTCTTTCTTCCCTGCCCGTGTACTTGGCCAGGATTTTCCCATCCGGCCCTAAAACAAGGGCAACGCCCGGGAACAATAAATCATCACTGTTACTTCCCACCTGGTTGCAGGCAACTATGAAAACTCCATTATCAAAGGCCCTGGCTGGAAGATGCCTCATCCAGCTCTGGAATTTCCCTTTGGGATCTCCCCTTGGAGAAGCATGAGGGAAAAAAAGGATATCGGCATCCTTCAGGGCAAGGACGGCACTGATTTCAGGAAAGTGGGTCTCATAGCATAGCGCAACGCCGAAAGTGGTATTCCCAAAATTGTAGACCTCAATATCTTGACCGGCCTGGTAAACGCCTTTTTCAGCAGGTGACAGGTGCGTCTTCCTGTAAAGCCCGATCAGGCCCTCAGGGCCTGCTATCACCTGTGTGATGTAAGGCTTTTTCGCATCTGAAACTTCTATTAAGCCGGCAATGAGAACCAGGTGCGCTTCACGGGCCAATTCTACTAACCGATCCATGATCTTGTCCGCAGCTGGCCCCTTGTAAACCTCGGCTGGTCGCTTCAAGGTATACCCGGTCACAGAAAGCTCCGGGAAACAGACTATGCTTGCCCCCTCCCCCGAAGCCTCAGAAACAAGAGACTCGATGCGGTCAAGGTTTTTTTCCACCTCGCCCAACGGAGCATGCATGCAGACAGCCGCTATCCTAAGATCATCCATTGGCATCCCCTGTATCTACAACGTTCTTTCTTCCGCTGATAGAGAAGGATTTCTTTTCATGTATTCAAGACGATTCAGGCCGTTTATGTAAGCCTTTGCGCTGGCCGTAATAATATCCGGATCAGCGCCTTTCCCAAGGGCTACAAGGCCGTTTTCCTTAAGACGCACTGTCACCTCTCCCTGCGCATCCATGCCCCCGCTGATAGCATTAACCGAAAAACGTAACAGCTTGGCCCGGCTGCCCACCATTTTAGAGATGGTGTTGAAAGTAGCGTCAATGGGCCCAATACCAAATCCTGCGCTCAGGGTCTCACTCCCCTGGATCTTTAACTTGACTGTGGCCGTGGGCACAGCTACATTTCCGCTTACCACATTGAGGTAATCCAGTTGGTAGACATCAGGAACCCTGAGAATTTCCTCTGCCACCAGGACCTCAATATCCTCATCAAGGATCTCTTTCCGCTTGTCAGCAAGCTCCTTGAATTTATCAAACAGCTTATTCAGTTCCCCGTTCGACAAGTCATATCCCAGCTCCTGCAGTTTCTGCTTGAAGGCGTGTCGTCCGGAGTGCTTACCAAGCACCAGGCGGTTTCTGGCAAGACCTATTGTTTCCGGTTTCATGATTTCATATGTCATCGGGTTTTTCAATACGCCGTCCTGGTGGATGCCTGCCTCGTGTGCAAAGGCATTTGCGCCCACCACCGCCTTGTTGGGCTGAACCACAATACCCGTGACCATGCTCACCAATCGACTGGTGGAGTGGATTTCTGGCATATTTATGTTAGTATTGAGTCCCAGGAGGTCGTTGCGAGTATAAAGCCCCATCACAACCTCCTCAAGGGACGTATTACCAGCCCTCTCACCTATCCCATTAATGGTCACTTCGGCCTGACGCGCCCCTGCTTTAAGCCCGGCCAGTGTATTTGCCGTGGCTAAACCCAAATCGTTATGGCAATGGATACTCAGCACAACACGATGAATATTGGGTGTATGTTGCCGAATGTAAGAAATGAGTTGTGTAAATTCATCAGGCACTGCATAGCCCACAGTGTCCGGCAGATTTACAGTGGTGGCGCCCGCTTCGATGGCCGCTTCAAATACGCGGCACAGAAAATCCGGATCGCTCCGTGATCCGTCCTCTGCTGAAAATTCCACATTGCCGGTAAGAGTCCTGGCATAACGGACCGCATCAACAGCCTTGTTGATCACCTGGTCTCGGGTCATTTTCAGTTTGTGCTCCAGATGGATATCCGATGTGGCAATAAAGGTATGAATCCTCGGATGGACGGCCTCCTTAATCGCCCCCCAGGCCTGGTCAATATCC
This sequence comes from Anaerolineales bacterium, assembly GCA_048636195.1. Classification (GTDB taxonomy): domain Bacteria; phylum Desulfobacterota; class DSM-4660; order Desulfatiglandales; family Desulfatiglandaceae; genus 4484-190-2. Next base: position 574 of record JAIVXD010000074.1, on the reverse strand, counting down.
TCCTTTGAGGCCCTTGCCAGGGCAGTTACCTGGGTATTGCGAATTTTTCCGGCAATCAGTTTAACGGCTTCAAAATCGCCCTTAGATGCAGCCGGAAAGCCTGCTTCCATTGCATCTACGCCCAGTTTCTCTAATTGTGTTGCCAGCCGCATCTTTTCAGCGGCATTCATAGTCGCACCCGGAGACTGCTCGCCGTCCCGTAATGTTGTATCAAAAATAATGACCTGATCTTTCATAGGATAACCTCAATTCCTTCTATCTTTCCTCCTCCAAATTCAGCCATGGTCTCTGCGGCGATGGTCAGTCCCTCTTTGATATACCTTGCCTCGATTTCGGGCACTGTGTATGCATAAAAAAGGACATTCCGTGTGTTATCCCTTACCCGGGTTTTTTCATCCGCCCCCTGGCAAAGCACACAGACAATCCCTTCTTCGTCTCTGAATACGATCTCCCCCTCCCTGGTCTTGAGATCTCTCTGTCCCATCCCTACGCATATTTCACCTTCCTCGGCCAGATCCAGGGTCAGTTTTCCATCAAAATAATCATAATCGCTTACAGCAACCAGTATGCCTGC
>JAIVXD010000073.1:0-9035 GCA_048636195.1 Anaerolineales bacterium | reverse complement strand
GGATTGAGGGGGATTTTATTAATGCAGCCCGAATTTATTGAGAAGTTATCTTTTTTCTTGAGCGCTCCTTTACCTTCTGTTCAATGAAATCAATTACGTTGGCTTCAAGCTTTACATTATTCAGCCGGTTTATGCGAGGAATACCCCCGGGGCTGACGCAATTGACCTCTACCAATTTGTCTCCCAATACATCGACACCAACAAAATAGAGTCCGTCTTCAACCAGCCTGTCTTTGATAGTGGCACAGATTTCTCTCTCCCTTGTGGTTATATCATGTTTATATGCCCTGGCACCGGCATGAATGTTAGTTCTAAAGTCCCCTTCAAGGGGTTTTCTTCTCATGGCCCCGAGGATCTCCCCGTTCAGAAGAAGGATCCTTACATCCCCCTCCTTCTGTACCACATCTATGTATTCCTGAACCATGATCGGCTCTCTTTCCGGGTAGGATTTATATGCCCTTACATAATAATTAATCAGTGAATTCAGGTTATCACGATCCTGAATGCTGACCTTAATTACCCCTTCACCGCCGAATCTCTGTAAAGGCTTCACCACCATAGCGCCTCCAAAATCATCAATAATCTTTCTGAGACGGGCCGGATCTCTGGAAACATGGGTCTCCGGTATGATTTCAGGGAAGTTGAGGGTGTAGAGCTTGCTGTTGCCGAGGACCTGCCCTGTGGTGCTGTTTATCATGAACACCTGATCGTTTACCGGCGCCAGGAATTCCATGGTCTGGTATATCAAAGGCGGGTCCTTCCTGAGAAATAGTGCGTCAAGATCGGTAACGCTTTCAAAAATAAGCTCCTCTTTTTTTGTGCAACTTATTAGAGCGCGCCAGTATTTTTTCATTGAGAGGTCGGGTGGCACCGTGATGTTGCGCATTCTTGCCACAACCTCATCCTTGCGGATGTAAACATCATGGGATTCGAGAAAATAGACCGTATGCCCCCTCTGGTTGCACTCGTACATCAAATAACTGGTGGTCTCATTCACCGGGTTGATTGACTTCAGGCTATCCATTAAGAAGGCTATTCTCATAACGCCCCTCCCAGGGCTAAGTCAATTAAAGAGATAACACGTTGAATGAATGGGGTTTATTTGCTTATTTGATTTTCTAAAATTCGAAGCTCGAAATCCGAAATCCGAAACAAATACGAATGACATAAATCCCAAATTCAAAACGTATCAATATCCTGTAAATATTGTATAAGTACCAGAAATGTTTTGGTCATTTGATATTAGAATTTTGATATTGTTTCGTATTTCGATATTCGTATTTCGGATTTAGTCGTCTTGAAAATACATCTATTTGGCCAAGTTACATTCTACTTTGACGTTTCCCTGGTAGTCCCTTCCCCTACCGTTGAAATTAAAATAACCTTAATATTCTGCGGCGTCACACGGTTAATGGCCACACCGAGTGGTAGATCAACATCTTTTACAGAAAGCTTGATCAGGTGTGTCCCTGCCACCAGATTTCCAAGCCCCACCTGCACACGTACTTCATTGTCCTCCAGTACCCTGATACTGTGACGCCTGCCGGACAGGGTCAGCCTGACCGTCTTGGCTGAGTCCTCGCTCAGCGTTAACTCTGAGGGGATGTTGGCATACCGGATGGGGGCAACGACGTTGATTTTGACTTCCTGTGGGCTCGCCAGGACCAGCCACGCCATTGTAACCAGGGCCAGGGAAATAAGCTTGGGTCCCCAGTTTTTCAGAAAGGCCCCATGAAGAAAACCTTTGATAGTAGGACCGGGAATTTCTGACACACTGAGCCAATCTTCGAGCTGGGAGGATAGCTCCTGCGGGTTCTCCCAGATCCTGATCTTTCCCTCTACAACGGTGGAGACTTCGGCCCTTTCTTCAGAAACCACAAGACAAACAGCGTCGGTCCTTTCTGATAAACCAATGGCAGCCCTGTGCCGGGTTCCGTATTGCTCCGGGAGATCCTCTTTTTCGGACAAGGGGAGAATGCAGCCCATTTGGGTAAGACGACCTTTAGAAAGGACAAGGGCGCCATCATGGGCAGGGGAATGATGATTAAAGATACTTTTAATCAATGCCGGCTCGGGAAGTGCCATTATTGTCTGACCTGCATGGAAAAACTCGGATGGATTATCATCCCTCGAAAGGACAACAAGTGCGCCTGTCTGCTCCCGGGCCATCTCAAAAGCAACCTGCGCCAGTTCCTTTGCGAGTGTTCCCCGGGAGACGCGTTTTCGCGTTCGAAGGTAGCGAAGGGGACTGACCTTTTCCAGGACCTGTCGGATCTCGGATTGGAAAAGTATAAGCAATAGAATGAGAAGCACCTGCCACAAAAACTGGAATGCCCATGTGGTCAGAAAAAGGCCCCACAGCTTGGCCACGGAATAGATTCCTCCCAGTACCACCAGTCCGATGAGCACACGGAGCGCTCTGGTCCCCCGGAACCACACATAGAGTTGATAGGTCACAAGAGTAAGAAACAGGATATCGGCCAGATCTCGCCACGTGGGCGATGGGATGAAATCTAACAATGGCAAGGACTTTCTCCCTGGCAGGTCGTCTCGAGCAAAACAGCCCTTCTTTACTAGATACGACCGTTCACAATTAATGACATAATTATTAAAAGCAACAGCAGATCTTGTCAATGTTTAAAAATGAGGTTTGAATTTCTCGGTTGTCGTATTAGAATTATAATAATAAATAAAAGACAGGATATCCGGAGGTTAAATAACAGAATGGAAAAAATCAGCATAGATGACGTGGAACTCCATTTAAGCGCGCCTGACGATGTGTCAATGTCCTGGGTTGGACAGGAGGATCTGGTTACTCAGGTTCTGGCAGCATGGTTGGTTATAGGGGAAGACGACCTGCCTCTCAGTCCCAGGCTGCTGGGCAAACCGGGCGTTGGAAAGACGACGCTGGCTTATCACGCCGGGAGGTGCCTCACCCGACCTGTTTACCTTTTTCAGGCCACGATGGATACCAGACCCGAGGACCTGATCGTTACTCCGGTTATCTCGGAGCAGGGGAAAATCAAATATGTGGCAAGCCCGGTGGTTTCAGCCATGATCAAAGGGGGCGTTGCTATTATCGACGAAGGGAACAGAATGAGCGAAAAAAGCTGGGCCTCTCTGGCCCCGCTCCTTGACAGTCGACGATATGTGGAATCCATTGTGGCAGGAATCAAAATCAAGGCACACCCCAATTTCCGCTTCTGCACTACCATGAACGACGATGCCAGCACCTTCGAGCTTCCGGAGTACATCCACTCCCGGCTTCAGCCACAGATTTACATTGATTTTCCGGAGAGGGATGAAGAACTTCTGATCCTGAAAAGCAATCTACCCTTTGCCGACGATGAAATTCTCGAATATGTGGTTGAGTTTCTCCAGACCGCCCACGAGGCCAATGAACGTTATTCAGTCAGGGACGGGATCAATATTGCGCGTTATGCGCTGAAAAGGCTCGTGGAGAGCGGCGAGCGATTGATATCAACGGACCGGAAAAAAAGAACGGCCCAATACCTGAAAGAGGCATCATCTATGATTTTGGACACCACAGCGTCCGAATATTTCAAGGCCATGATCAATGACATTGATAAGGAAAAATAGAATCGAATGGCAGAATGTCCGCTTAGTGCCTATCCTTCACAACAGGATGGAATTTGCCATAGAGGTAAGGCGACAGTTTGAAGAGTTCAGGCCCGATCGCGTGGCCGTGGAGTATCCTGACACACTGGGGGATAAGATCCTTCAAGGCGTGAAAAGACTACCCCTTTTATCGGTGGTCTACTATGAGGATAAGGACGGGGCCTTTACCTACCTGCTTCTGGAACCGACCGACGGACAGGTGGAGGCCGTCCGTATGGCCCTCTCAGAAGGACTCCCCATTCATTTCATAGACCGCGATACAAGCGGATATCCCCTGGACTATTCACCCATGCCGGATCCTTATGCTGTCAAGACAATCGGGCATTTTCTGTATTCACAGGCCTACCTTAAAGTTAGTCAAACTCATACTTCTTTTCCAGAGGACACCCTTCGGGAAAAGACCGTGGCTTATCATCTTCAGCGATTAAGCAGGAAAGGTGAACGGATTCTTTTTGTGGGAGGATTATCTCATCTCCCCGGACTTCAGGATCTGCTCAATCAGCCCCAAACTCAGGTCATTGGCCGGAGAAAAAGAGAGGGGGTCGGGCTGGCCCACCTTCATAAAGAATCCAGCCAGGAAATCTTGAGTGAAATACCTCACCTTGCAGCAGCCTATGAGCGGGCCAGATCCAGTGACGGGCTGGACAAGATGGACCGGCTTAAGATCATCAGCCAATTGATCAACATTGCTGCGAAGAATCATTGGAAGAAAAACAAAGAGGAACTGTCGCGCACCCAGATCAGAATTCTACATAAATTTGCCAGAAACTATGCGTTACTCACCGGATATCTGGTCCCCAATTTTTACCAGCTCATTGTTGCGGCCAGGGGGGCTGCGGATGACAACTTTGCCTATGAGGTGTGGGAAAAAGGAAGCGAATACCCCTGGCAGACCGAGGAACCAGGCCTGCCCATATTGCATTTAAAGGGCGAGGACATTTTTCTTGACCAGAAGAGAATAAGATTTCACAGACGCCTGAAGACCATGCGGAGACGGCTTATACCAATCCCTGTCAGGAAAAAGAAAAGAGAAAGATATCCGGGAGAATGGCGCAAAGAATTTAAAGGATTTTCTATCTGCTCTTACCCTCCGGAGGATGTGGTCATCGAGGGGTATGGTCATTATCTCAAGAAAAAGGCCTTTGAAATCAAATCTGAAGAAAACAGCAGGATAGAGCCTTTTATGTGCTCCATGATGGAAGGGCTTGATATCAGGGAGACAATCAGGGACTGGAAGCGTGGAACAATTTACGTAAAGGCAGAAAGACCGCTAAAGGGAAAAGTTGGTTCGGTAGTGGTTATTTTTGATGCCGATCCGGCCAAAGAGGGCAGTGAAGAAAACTTCCCATGGTGTGTCACCTGGCTTGGGGAACATGCCCAGGAATCGGATATGGCCTTTTACAGCACGCCCGCGGGAGAGATCATGGACGGCCCCGGGGTCTCCAGATGCCAGTATGGCGGCTTTATGCTTACCTATCCGCCCATGCGTGTGTACGATATATGGAAAGACCCTTTTTTTGACTTCGCCAGAAACAAACCTGAAAGGCTGCTCATGGCTGCCCTTGATTACTGCCTTGAGAAGCACGTGGTCTATATGTCTGCCACTCCGCCCTCAGGGTGGTGTCACAGTATGGCCGCGCGTTTGGGTAAGAAGATAATTTATCTCCCCATTGGCTCCTTTTCCCCGGTCACCTTAAAAAAGATCAGACAATTTCATGTACTGGATGGGCATCCTGTGAGAAAATATGCACACCACTATATCTAAGGGCTTGACAATATGTAACGAATGTCTCGAAAACCCTGGCTATAGGTCTAGTCTATAATTTGAAAAAGAGGTTGTTATCATGTCTATTCAGGTCAATATTTATGAAGCGAAAACCAAGTTCTCCAAACTAATTAATCAGGCCATAGCAGGTGAGGAAATCATCATCGCGAAATCCGGCAAGCCGGTGGCCAAGTTGGTTCCCATTGAAACAGCATTAAAAGATCGAATTCCCGGATCGGCAAAAGGAAAAATTACTATTGCTGAAGATTTTGATGCCCCTTTGCCGGATGATGTTCTGGAGTCATTCTATCAATGAAATATTTATTGGACACACATGCTTTCATCTGGTTTATAACCGAACATCGGCGATTGTCTCAAAGGGCTGGAAACATCATTAAAGACCGTAACAATGAGATATTCTTCAGTGCTGCCAGTGCTTGGGAGATTTGCATTAAAAGCCGGTTGGGACGGTTGACAATTGAAGGAGATCCGGAACTCTTTATTGTTAATCAGTTGGCCGAAAACCGATTTCGATCTTTGCCAATTCAGATATCTCATTCGGTGTATACTTTACATCTGCCTGAAATTCATAAAGATCCATTTGATCGCATGCTCATTTCCCAATCACATGTGGAAGGTATGACGCTAATATCTGCAGATCAAATTATTAAAAAGTACGATATTTCCGTTATATGGTAGAGGTCGCAGTTCATACCGGAGCTGTCAAACAAAACATGTAGAGCGTCCGTGATATTTTGGCATTTATTGAATCTTACCTACTACGACCCAACGTCCTGCTTAAAGTTGATGGACTGAAATTCAACTATCTCGCTATGTAAGCACAGCATCATAATTTCAGAATCATCTGGTCCAAAGGTCAATATGTAACGGGCGTTTTGGCCCATTTCAGGCTGTGGGGCATCAAAATTCGGTTGACATAAAAGCATAATTGTGTAATATATGGGTTATGAGAACTACCGTCGATATTCCTGACCAGATTCTTAGACGTGCAAAGGCGGCAGCCGCGCTGGAGGGAAAAAGCCTGAGGATGTTTCTGACCGAGGCTGTTGCCCATGAACTCCAACGCAGTGCAATCAAAAAGATCTCCCGGAAAAGGGTGCCACTCCCGCTTGTTCCTTCGAAGCACCCCGGCACATTGCGCCTCACTGCAGAAAAAATCGCACAGGCTCTGAGCCAGGAGGATCTTCATGCACTTGCCGGATATTAACTTGTGGCTGGCGCTGACGTTCGAAGTGCACGCTCACCACAGGCAGGCGAAAGCATGGTTTGAGGAGGCAACATCTGACAGTTGCGCGTTTTGTCGTCTCACCCAGCAGGGGTTTCTCCGCCTTGCAACAAATCCCGCTGTGTTCAGGGAGGAAGCCATCACTATGAATGTAGCTTGGTCGTGCTATGATCGACTGATTGAGGACGAAAGGGTGTACTTCATGCAAGAACCGGAAGAACTGGAACGAGCATGGCGCAGGTTCACGAGCAAACGGGTATACTCCCACAAAGTGTGGAGCGATGCATACCTTGTGGCATTTGCTCAAAAAGCCAATCTGAGGGTAGTGACGTTTGATCAAGGTTTCAAAAGCTATGAGGCCGTGAAAGTGACTGTGATATCCTAAATAACAGAGCACAACTCGCTGTGCCAGAGATCCCAACCTTTTTGGAGATTCAAGCCAAAATTCGGGGCCAGTGCCGAGGGCTTTAACCAATGAGAGCGCTGAGTCTAAGACGGTAGTTGATTACATAGAGCGGGACAATCCTATGACTTCTCAGAAACTGCCCAATATTCTCAAAATTGTTACTGATAACTTGACAAAGGACCAGGTTCCATACTCTTTGATAGGGGCATTGGCCTTGGGTTTGTACGGCCTTCCGAGATTTACTGCCGATATTGATCTGCTAACGGAGGGTCGTTTTTGGTCTTTGATTTCCAAGACCATGGAAAGACTGGGCTATACCTGCTACCAGAAGACCAAGTCTTTTGCCCAGTTTGACTCAGAGTTAGGGGTCCTGGGGAAAATTGACTTCATGTTTGTCAACACACAGGAGGGGAGGGACATCTTAAAAAGGAGTGTCCTCGTTAATAACGAGTTGATGGGGAATCACCCGGTGATACAGCCAACAGACTATATCACTTTGAAATTGATGGCGATTGCAAACAACCCCGACCGTTGCCCAAAAGATGAGGGGGATATCCTCGCGGTCTTTGAATTATATAAGAAAGGTGTAATTCCAGATAATTTCACTGCCCTGGATATTGACAGAATTTATCCTTTTGCCGAAAGGTTCGGTCTAAGAAAGAAGCTTCAGGAATATTTCGATAGGATATTCCACGCTTCTGACGACACGGGCTCGTTTGAGTTATGAAAAAGGATCAACAGTCTATAAATGAGGAAAGAAAAATGATCATGGAAATGATCAACGCGTCCTGGGATCTGGCGGAACGTCTTGGCAAACATCCCCTTAAAAAAGGATGCAACTGTATTTCCTGTGTGAACAGGAGAAAACGCATTTTAGAAGAACAGAAAGGAGAATGGAAGTTTGTGTTGTGATCGGTGACGTCGAGTTTTATAAAATCGCTGAGCGACTTTATACTTACAATGAAAACCTGGTCCTCTGGGCCAAGTCAGAGCTATATGGCTTTGCCTTGGATTTTTGTGTATAAAAATACAAATCCACTTTGAGGATAACCAAAGCCGAGTCTTCTGGACACGGATTTTTACATACCTCAACTAATTTTAACTTCAGGCAATTCTCCTACGGCTTATAAAGGCCCGCCATAATCGGCAGATACATGGACAGAATGGGAAACAGGGACAGAATAAACAAAATAATCACATCCATGATCACAAAGGGGATGGCCTGTTTGGCCACTGAATCCACGGTACCTTTTATCAGGTTGGCGGCCGTAAACAGATTTACACCAACAGGTGGAGTTGCCTGGCCAATGGCCAGGTTTTCTCTACGAGCCGGAGGCCATGCCATCTTCATCACCTGGTTGGATTCTTGGTCCGCAGAAAACGCTAAATCCCGAATGACGCCATTTCAAATTCCCGGAACCGCTCTATACCAACATGAGAATTCCTAAAGCATTACCGATCCGCCGTTGCTGTCGAGGCAGGCACCATTCATATATGAAGCGCCATCACTCAGCATAAAAGCGATCACTTTAGCCTGCTCTTCGGCATCGGCCAGGCGTCCCAGTGCAATACGTTGCTTGAGTTCATCGATCTCCTCTTTGCTAATATTGTCATGAATCATCGGAGTGTTTGTGGCGCCTGGGCAGAATGCATTGGCCCTGATTCCCTGCTGGCAGAGTTCCCGGGCCAGGTGTCGGGTGAGTCCTATTACAGCATGTTTCGACGTACAGTAATGAGCTCCGCCGATCAGGCTGATGGATCGACCGGCTACTGAGGCAATATTGACTATAGTCCCCCTGCCTTGATTCAGCATTTCGCGAACCACGAGTTGGTTGCAGATAAACAATCCACGTAAATTGGTGTCCATCAGTTCGTCCCACTCATCCATCGATATGTCCGGAAATTTGGTACGGAACAGGATGCCGGCACTGGTGACGAAGAAGTCGGTGAAGCTGGCGATGAAACCCTGCGCGCTCTGC
>JAIVXD010000072.1:0-9036 GCA_048636195.1 Anaerolineales bacterium | reverse complement strand
TCCCTGTTATTGTTTTCACTTAGGGGCCTCCTGTGCATATTACGAAACCTTTGCAAGACGCCCGTTTTGTCCAATGTTTGTGCCTGTCCTGTTAAATGCGCAGCCTATTCGCCCAGGGTCAGGCTTAAATTATTTTTATACTGCAAAAAAAAGGAAAAAAGGTCAAACTCTTATTACTCGTTATCCTTCCATCTGTAAAGGCCCTTACAAACTGAATTATATTCAAAATGGTCACAATTTCTTCCTTCAGGAAGAGCCTTGCTGGCCAGTAAATTCAGGAATTCAGGGATTTAGGAATTGAGGGATTAGGTTGAGGACGGAGATTGTTTCCAATTCCTTAATTCCTCAATTCGGAATTCCCCAATTCCGGTTTATCCGGGTTATGAGATTAAAAAAGAATGATTAAAAAAGAATTGACAATAATGTTTTCTTATGATTAAATCTATCTATATTATTTCGTAGGTTTGTTCAGGACTAAAATGAGAATAAACAGCACTTATCAGAATATTACAATAATTATCAGGGCAACGGGGATAATTCTGTTCCCGTTGCTTAGCCTTCTTATCATTAGAAGCAAACTACCTGGCCTGATAATGTAATAGAGTTATAAAGTTAATTCATAAAATCCGTTATCAGGCTTACCTGGTAACGGATTTTTTTTGCTGAGAAATCTGTGTGAGGCAGTTCGCAATTATGGACACTTTTCTTTCGGAAAAAAAACGTACGATACGGCGCTCGGTGCGCACCTTTTGCCAGAGAGAGATCCAGCCTATCGCCAAGGAGATTGACCAGGAGGCATCCTTCCCTTGGGAGGTGGTTGAGAAGATGGGTAAGCTGGGTTACTTTGGAATCCAGGTCCCCAAGGCCCTGGGTGGTGCAGGTTTAGATACGGTGGACTATATCATTGTGATCGAGGAGATCTCAAGGGCGAGTGCGGGTCTTGGCCTATGCGTGACCGTTCACAATAGTGTGGCCGTGTATCCACTTTTGGCATTTGGCTCAGAGGAACAAAAGCAGAAGTGGGTGCCGCCTCTTGCTAAGGGTGAAAAAATCGGGGCCTTTTGTCTCACCGAACCCAATGCCGGATCTGATGCAGCCGGAATCGAGGCTTCAGCCATTCGTACAAATAACCATTATTTAGTTAACGCAAACAAGGTTTTCGTAACCAATGGGGGAGTTGCTGATGTCTGCTTGATTTTTACACGCACCGACCCCCATGCGGGTCGTAAGGGAATCAGCGTTATCGTCGTTGAGCGGGGCACCCCCGGATTCGTGGTTGGTGATCTCGAAGACCTTTGTGGCGTTCGAGCCAACCCGGTGAGCTCTATCAGGCTTTATGACTGCCAGGTGCCCTTAGACAACCTGTTGGGCAAGGAGGGCATGGGTTTGCGCATTGGGCTTGCGGCGCTGGACATCGGCAGGATCGGCATCGCGGCGCAGGCTGTGGGGATTGCCCAAGCCGCGCTTGGGGAGGCGGTTCGGTACGCAAAGCAGCGCTATCAGTTTGGCGTTCCCATTTCAAAACACCAGGCCATTAGTATGATGATCGCGGACATGGCTACAAAGGTAGACGCGGCCAGGCTAATGGTTTACCGAGCCGCTGTGCTGCGGGACCAGGGCAAATCTTTTTCTCAGGCATCGGCCATGGCCAAGCTTTTCGCTTCTGAGACTTCCAGTGAGGTTACCGACTTGGCCGTCCAGATCCATGGTGGATACGGCTACTCCAAATCATATCCTGTTGAGCGATATTTCCGGGATGCAAGGGTGACGAGGATCTATGAAGGAACCTCGGAGATTCACCGTATGGTCATTGCAAGAGGGGTATTGGGAGATTAGAGGATCAACTACGAACTGGAGGAAACTTTATGGGAATTCAAATAATCGTATGCATAAAATCAATAATCGCGAATGGACTGAATGAACGGGTTGTTCGTTCATCTGATTCGCGCGAGCTTAACCCTTATGATCGACCGGTTTTGGAAGTAGCGTTACGCATAAAGGAAGAGCTTAGCGGAACAATAACAGCTCTTTCCATGGGACCTGAGCCGTGTGCTTTTACCCTGAATGAGGCCATGGCCATGGGCGTTGACCGTGGCGTTTTGCTTTGCGATCCTGCCCTTGCCGGGGGGGACACACTGGCAACCTCCAATGCTCTTGCCGCTGCAATTAAAAAGCTCGCTCCATTCGACCTTGTTCTTTTTGGTACCAGGGCCGCTGATAGCGACACCGGCCAGGTGGGGCCGCAGACTGCGGTTCTTCTTGGTTTGCCGCTGGTCACAGGGGCGCATTCCTTTGAGCCGAAGGACGACGGCCTTATTATTGAGCGCAGTGCTGACGGCTTTCTGGAGCGTTTCGAGGTTTGTTTCCCAGCAGGCCTTACCATACATTCGAGTGCAAACCAGCCGAGAGACGTAGGGCTTTTAGGTATCCAATTGGCTTTTGAGGAAAGAGAGGTGAAAACCTGGAACCTGGCGGACCTTGATTTATCTGCGGACCGTGTCGGAGAGGCGGGATCTGCCACTAACGTACTCGCTTTGTCGCGAATGGAAAGTGTTAGAAAATGTGAGTTCTTATCTGGATCGGCCGTGGAGCAGGTCGACGCATTGATAAACCGGCTGTCAGCATCAGGTATGATTTAATAAAGAATACTTAGAGGATTGGGATGACACTTATGGGAAATAATACAGGAGCAGAGGTCTGGGTCTTTGGCGATTTAAGGAGTAAAAGGCTTTTTGGGTTTTGCCTCAATGTGCTGGCCAAGGCCCGGCAGCTGGCCGGGTCAATGTCGGGAAAGACAGCCGTTGTGCTCATGGGTTCTTCAGCCGATGTTCAGCGAGATAGCGCCTGTGGGTTACAGGCATTTCTTTCGGTTTCCTCCGCTGCCCAAGAGTGCATCGCACACGGTGCAGACTATGTTTACATTCTTGACAATGAAAATTTGGTCATACCGAGGGCTGATACTTATGCGGCGGTTTTGGCCAATGCTGTTCTAAGGCGTGGTCCAACACTTGTATTGTTTCCGCTTACGGACTTTGGCCGTGAGTTGGCAGCCCGGTCTGCCAGAATCAGCAACGCCGGTCTAATCGCCCAGTGCATGGATCTCAAAGTCGAGGGAGACAGGGTAGTGGCAAAATGCCACTCGTGGGATGGTGAGGTCATGGCCGATATCACCTTCTCCGATAGATCTAAGACTGGATTTGCGACCGTGCAGCCCAATGCATTTCAAGCGGTTGACTTTCAGGGCGAGCCTGGTGTCATAAAGTGGATCCGGGTAGAGGACTTTGACATGCCCGAAAGGCTCAATCTCCTATCGAGTTTGGCAGAGCCTGATAAACAACAACAGCTTGAAGATGCCAAGGTAGTGGTGGTGGGAGGGGCTGGTCTTCACAGCCATGACAATTTCAGTCTGGTGCGCGAGCTTGCCGCGGCTTTGGGAGGTGAGGTGGGAGCGACCCGACCGCCGGTGTTTCAGCACTGGGTGGAGGAGGAACGACTGATCGGGCAGACAGGAAAGACGGTCCAACCCAATCTGCTCTTTTCTATCGGTACTTCGGGAGCAGTTCAATACACGGCCGGGATTATGGAGGCTAAGACCATTGTTGCAATTAACCGGGATAAGAATTCCCCCATCTTTCAAGTTGCCGATCTCGGCATTGTGGGGGATGCGAAGACCTTTCTGCCGCTGCTCATATCTAAGATCAAGCAGGAAGCATTGCGCAAGATGGCGGATGTTATACAGGGAGACGTTAAAGCTGACAAAGGAAATGGCTTTGGCAAGAGCGTTCGCAAGCTGCGTGCATTCCAGAATTATTCCCAGGAGGCCTTGGCCCAGGCCACTGGCGAAACCCAAGAGTTCATAGAGAAAGTAGAGAACGATGAAATTACTCCCCCGGTGAGCTTTTTATTAAGATTGGCCAGCGCCCTACAGGTTGATGCGGGTATATTTTTTCGCAAGGAAGAAAAAACGATGGTTCGAAATCTACGTTCCCAGGCCTTCGTCAAACGCACCCGAAACTACTCCTATAAGACCCTTGGCCCTGTTACTGAGAACGATCACATACGTGCCTTCATGGTTACTATCGAGCCAAAGCAGGTCCACAAACCAGTAGCTTACAAGCACGAGGGTGAGGAGTTCCTTTTCATCATGGAGGGGGATCTCCGGCTCACACTTGGTAATAAAACTCACAACCTTAAATCAGGGGAGTACATCCATTTCAACTCTGAAGTTCCCCATAAGCTTAAAAGCATCTCAAATGAGCTGACTCGCTGTCTGGCAGTGCTTTATACTCCCTGAAAACGCGAAAGTATGCAACAATATTGTGTCTCAGTGACAGGAGTGTAAGGAAGGGTCATCATTCTCAGACACCCTCCGAGGTATTTGGTGTGGGTGTCTCAACTGTTTTTTTCCTGCGATGCTGTGACCATGCCTTCAGGACGGCCTGAACAAGGGTGGCTAAGGGAATGGCGAAAAACACACCCCAGAATCCCCACAGGCCGCCGAAAACAAGCACTGCCACCACGATTGCGATGGGATGGAGATTAACTACTTCAGAGAACAATAGTGCGACCAGCAAGTTTCCATCTAAGATTTGAATTACAATATAGGCGATCACCACATAGGCCAAAGGTGAACTCCACCCCCACTGAAAGTAGGCAATCCAAGCTACCGGCAGGACCATTACAGTAGCGCCTATGTATGGCACAAGGACCGAAAGTCCCACGAACAGGCTTACCAGCATGGCATATTTCAAGCCCAGAATTGCGAAGGTCAGATAGCTGGCGGCCCATACGATTAAAATTTCCCAGAACTTACCTCGGATATAGTTGCCAATTTGCTGGTCAACTTCGCTCCACACCTCGGTTGCCAGCCTTCTATTGTCGGGCAAAAAGCGTTTCACCCACTGTAATAAGCGGTCTTTGTCCTTAAGGAAAAAGAAAACCAATAGAGGTATGAGAAAGATATATATCAGCGTCCAGATAAAACCGCGCACAGAGGCCACGGAAAAAGATAATACCTGTTGTCCTAAGAGTGTGAGTTCAGAGCGCAAAACGCTGATAATGTCTATCACCTGTTGTTCGGATACAAAATCAGGATACCGTTCGGGTAAACGTAAAAGTTCTCGTTGCACCCAGGAAATCTTTGATGGCAATTCCTGAAATAATTCCACAACCTGCTGCCACAAAAGGGGGAACAGCCCCAGCAGCAAGAAAATTAAAAAAAACACAAAGCAGAGAAAAACCACCAACACTGCGATTAGACGGGGGATCCGCCGCCGTTCCAGTATATTCACCAGCCCTTCCAGCAGGTATGCAATCACAACAGCCGCAAGGACCGGAGCAAGCATGTCTCCCAGTAGGAGAAGTGCGACAGCTCCTGAGATAAGCAGAACTGTCAGGATGACGACCTGAGGGTCAGAGAAGTGACGTCTAAACCAGTCACCGATAAGATTCATTAGCCTGTACCTTTAATATTGTGTAAACAAATGCCATTTGTACGTAACGTTTTGTCTAACACTTTTTCTTAGTCTTCAAACCAAGTACCTTTTTTTCCAGCTCATCTATTCTTCTTTCCAATGCCTCAATTTTTAATTGCCTTTCTGTTTTGCTCATCTTTTCTGTTTCAGCATTTTGTACATTTTGAGGGCCTTCTTCTTTAACTATTCTATCGACGCTTGAAGAACCTATCCCAAATTCCCTGGCTATTTGTCTCATGGAAAGACCACTCGCATGTGCTTCTTTGATCTGCTGCCTTGTTATGTCATCAATCCTTTTTCCTGCCATTTTAACTCCCCTTAAGATTTATGTCTTTTGAAGCTTTAGCCAATTCCACCCCCACCTTAGACCTCCCCTATAAAGAAGAGTGAGTTATAGGCTGAATTATCAATATGTTAGTTCTTTCTCCCCTAGCGGGAGAGGGTTAGGGTGAGGGGGCAATATGCATGATTCATTGCACAGTACGCCCAAAATGGCCAAAGTCGTATGTTAGCAAGTTGCTAAAATACTTTCATATGGGTATCACAATTGCTAAATTAACACATTCTTCTATTTTTTTGCTACTCATTTTTTTGACGATAACGATAAGGGTGCGAGTTCATGAAAAGTAAAAATATTCTCTTTACGGGTCCACCCGGGTGCGGAAAGTCCACGCTCATTGAAAAGATTGTAAATGAGATCGAGAGGCCGAGCACTGGCTTTTTTACCCGCGAGATGAGGGAAAAAGGCCACCGTGTGGGATTTTCCATAAACACCCTGGATGGAAAACAGGGTGTGCTGGCCCACCAAAGCATCAGGAGCAAATACAGGGTAGGAAAGTACGGGGTAAACCTTGAAGATATTGATTATATCGCCGTGCCTTCTATGATTCCTGCAAACGAAGAGATGATGGTGATTATTGATGAAATCGGTAAAATGGAGTGTTTTTCGCCACTTTTTAGAGAAACCGTGATACGAATCCTTGACTCAAAGCATTCGGTGATTGGTTCTATTCCTTTACGAGGTGGCTTGTTTATAGAGTGTATTAAGAAGCGTAAGGATATCATGCTAATTCAGGTGTCAGAAAAGAACAGGGATACGCTCGTAAAAGAACTTCTTGAAAGGATAATACCATTGTCAGGAGAGAGATAGAAGTATACCCAAACCGGGAATGCTTCCTTTTTACTTTTGTTAGAAGCTTGACCGAGTATGTGCTCAAAAAATTCGCGCCGCAATTGAAAAAGGCTTGGGATATGCTGAATGGGTGTAGGATAAACAATTTAGGCTGACCTGGCTTTGAGCTGCTGAATAAGTAGGCCTGCAACGATGAACACCAGGCCGATAAAGGTCGAGGGCAGGATGTCCTCACCTACCAGGAAATGAATGAATACCAATGAAAGAAATGGGGATAAGAAAATCAAGTTGCCGACTTTAGCCGTGTTTTCGGATAGTTTTAATGCGGAAAGCCAGAGCACGAAAGTGATACCCATCTCGAAAACCCCCACATATGCCGCTCCTACTAAACCAAAGGGATTGGACACCCGGACGTTCGAGAAAAGCAGACAACAGGTTAGAACCCAGGGCAGGCCGAACATGAAATTGAGGAGCAGGCCTGCCACAGGATCGCGCGTGTCTTTGGTGTTGTAAATCCAGTATAGGGCCCAGATCACGGTGCTGCCCAAGGCTAAGGCTACACCAAGGGGATTGGAAAAGCGAAAGCTGAAGATGTCGCCGTGGGTCGAGATCACCACGACTCCGGAATAGCTCACAAAGACGGAAAAGATATCCTTAATGCCGATTCTTTGTTTTAAGAGCGGTATGGACAAAAGCGCCAGTGTGATGGCCCAGGTATAATTAAGTGGTTGGGCCTCCTGTGCGGGCAGCAGGTCGTATGCCTTAAACAGCACCATGTAATAGAGGAAAGGATTTAAAAAACCCAGGACCAGTGATTGCAAATACTGCTTCCCGGAATAAGAAAACAGGAGCCGGGTTTTTCTCCTAAGTGCCAGTATGCAACTCAGCACGAGAATGGAGACAATGGTAGAATAAAGAAGAAGCTGAATATAATCTAAGTACCTGAGCGAGAGCTTGAACGCCGTGGCCACAGTGGACCACAATAATACTGTTGACAGTCCGTATATGTAGGCTTTTTTTTGATTGTCCATGGGAAGCTTTGTAGATTCAATGTGACATAGGGGTTATTTTTTCACAAAGGGATAATAGGGAAAAGGCAGGTCTATAGCAATTAGAAACCACATCCGTGCATACAGAAATAGCAAAAAGCAGCGTGATTGCCAGAATAATACCAGGATTTTTCATTGTTAATCTCCTTTCCGGTCTTTTATTCTATTATAGACGAATGACCGGCAGGATTTGTCTACAATATGGGAAAGAAAAGGGGTAAGCGTTCAAAGGTTCCCCGCTTCCGCTTCGCTTCAGACGGGATCTTCGACAGGGTTCAAGGTTGCATTCTTGTCCATGGATTCAATTTTGTCCTTGCCACTAACCCTGAACGTTGAACCCTGAACCTGTGAACGGCTACTTATAATTTACTTACTTTTGCTTTGAGCGAGCCCTAAGTGCATCAAAAAGTTTTTTTGTAATCGTCCCGACCTTGCCGTTTCCAATTTTAAATCCGTCAATTTCTACGATAGAAAGAACTTCGGTAATAGTTCCTGTAAGAAATACTTCGTCTGATTTTAAAAGTGTTTCTTTGTTGTAGAACTGCTCGCTTACATGAAGATTTTGTTCTACGCAAATTTCTAGTACCTTGGCGCGAGTAATTCCGGGCAGAATGTCAGGTGTTAGTGGATGGGTGATTAATTTTCCGTCAGCAACGATAAAAAGATTTGTGAATTCCAGGTTAAGTTTAATGCCTGTTCTCGTGATTTTGTCTATGGTTCTTGCAATAGTTATTTCGTATTTTGCCGTAAAAGTTATACTGTCGGTTTCTGTTCCATTAGCGTGAAGCATTCCAAAGATTTCAAGGTGATAATGATCATGGAATTCCACAATAATTCCGGGGTTAATTGTTAAGGTTATATGTGGATAAACAATAACAATTCCCGTAACTTTCACTGTATCAACATTGCCCCATGTTGTGTTAGTCGTAATATGACCCCATACGGAAATGTTTGTTGCATATAATCCATTCTACGTGCCAGAGTTGGGGCGAGTTGAGAGGCGTAATGCATCTCCTGATCGCTCGCACAACGAGACATGGGATGCTTTGATCACGACAGGGGCACTCGGGTTGATTGTTTATGTTATCTTATTCTCGGCGATTTTTTACTATGCGATTAAGTGGTTGGGGTTTATTTCAGATCAACGTCAGCGGATTCTTTTTTGGATTATCTATGTCATTGGGGGAGTTGCCGGGGCGACCGGATTAAGTCTTTGGCGTGGAATCCCTTACGCCGGCGTGGGTTTACCATTTGGTTTGGTATTGGGTTTATTTGTTTACTTGTTTCTGGTTTCGCTCTCCCAACGTTATGATAGACAAGAAACCAGGGGGCAGGTTGAAAGATATCTTACTCTATCGATCCTGATATCTGCTATCCTCGC
>JAIVXD010000071.1:0-9077 GCA_048636195.1 Anaerolineales bacterium | reverse complement strand
AATATAATCTTCAAGAATCTATGAAATTCTGTCTACTTTATGTGAATAGACGGAGCGAAGCGACTCCTTAACTTTAGTCACTTCAAACCCTGGCCCAGACCTGGTTTTGAAAGGCCAGTGCCAAAGAAGACCAGTTATGAGTTTTTCTTAAGGCCTACAAGTACTCCAGTTTTGTCGCACCTCCCGATCCCGTCCAGGTCTCGGGACGGGGAGGGCAGGCTTTAGCTCACTTCCCCGCTGCAAGCGGGATAAATAGGCACTTTTCCGGTTTATCAGGGTTAGGGATTGATAGTTTACTGTAAAGTTACAAATACGTGCTATAAGCGTCAGGAAGCAGGAAAAAGATGAAGCTAACCTATGGAATAACTGACAAGTTATTTGTGTGGTTTTTTATTATCGTATTGATATTTTTCGGGACTATTTTGGTTTTTTACATAGACCTACAGCACATCGTGAAAATATCAGCAAACATTGTTAATAAAAACAATGAGATATCTGCGGCCTCAAAAAAGATGATCGAGAACTTGCTCAGCATGGAAGAAAATGAGAAGAAATATCGTTTACTGGGCAAAGATGACTATTTGAATTATTTTGATACTGCACGAAAAGACTTCGAAGGTCAATTAAAAAAAATCGTGCAGATGGAAGCAAGGGGTATGGCAATCTCGGATAATTGGAAAAATCTTTATGAAAGTTACCTGAACATCTCTCCAAGGCTGAGAGACCTGAAAAAGGCCCAACCTTCCAAAATTCCGTGGATTCCTGTGAATGTGATCAACGAATGGATTGAGAAAATTTACATAGCCCGTGCCGAAAACGAATATGAGGTTTATCTTGCAACAACAGAACTGAATCGCCGGGGTCAAACCTCCGCCCGAAATGGCCTGATTGGGATAGGAGTATCAAGCATGGTGGGTTTGCTTGGAATCATCTTTTTGGCTTATACCACCCTTCGTCCCCTCAAGGAACTCCTCAGGGGTATCCGGTCAATCTCGCAAGATAGGTTTAGCGAACCCATTCGTATCCGCTCCAAGGACGAATTTGGCGAACTGGCAGGGGCTTTCAATGAAATGTCCATACGTTTAAAGGAAGAGGAACAAATGCGCTCGGATTTTGTCTCCATGCTAAGCCACGAGATCAGAACCCCCTTGACTTCGATCGGTGAATCAGTGAATATGATTGCGGAAGAGGTCATGGGGCCGGTCAATGACCGGCAAAGGAAATTTCTTGAGATTGCAAGTTCTGAAATAGGACGCATTGGTAATTTGTTGAATCATCTTATGCAGGTTTCGCGCCTGGCATCCAGTGCAATAAAAATACGACCTCTATCTATCGGTACCTCTGCCTTCGTTTCCGAGTGCATCCACGGCATGGCCCCTGCAGCGGAGGCAAAAAAAATCAAAATCGAGGCAGAAATCCCCCCCGGGATTCCCAACATGATGGCAGACCCGGAGCACCTAAAACAGGTCTTTATTAATCTCGTGGGTAATGCCGTCAAATTTTCCCCTACTAAAAGTAAAGTTAAAGTGCGCATAGAAGAGGACGAAGCAGGCACAGACCTCATGTTCTCTATCTCAGACAAAGGGCCAGGCATCCAGGAAGAGGAACAATCCCTTATTTTTAACAAATACTATCAGGCCCGGAAAATAAGAGGCCATATGGACGGTGTTGGATTAGGCCTTTATATATCCAAGCACATTGTGGAAGCTCATGGTGGATCATTGTGGGTAGAAAGCAAAATCGGACAGGGCAGCACCTTTGGTTTTTCCCTGCCCATAGCTCGGTGAAACCAGGATTTGTTGCATCATGAAAACCAGACGGATTTATAAAAGATACCTGGCCTTTTTGGCGCGACTGGGAATACTTACCTGCCTGCTTCAGGCCGTGAGTTTTAGCCCGGCAATTAATTCACTCGTGACTGCTGATGAAGAAAAGCCCCCTGATCCTGAATTTGTCGCATTAAGGATAGCAAACCAGGCCATTCAAAATGGTGACTTCAGAAAGGCTTTAGAAGGCTATGAAATTTTGCAACATTCTTCGGATGACAAAATCGCTCGTAAGGCGCGTTACGGCCTGGCCTGTGCGAAATTGAGTTTGGCCGAAAACCCTGAAGACGTGAGAAAGGCTCTCATGCTCTGGGATGCCTGGAGTAAGCATGCCCCTGCTGACCTGGAAGATGAGGACCCTCGCGTCCTGGGACCCTTACTGAAATCCAGAATGCCTCCCAAGCCAAACAAGATCCAGACAAGGCCTGCAGAAATATCCGATGAGAAATTAGGGCTCAAAAAGCTCCTCCGGGCCAAAGAAAAGGAAATCCAGCAACTTAATGATCGGCTGAAAGTCATGGAGAATGAAATCCAGACTATGTTGAAGAATCAAGCAGACTATGTTGGTGTCCTGGAAAGACAAATCCAGACTCTAAGAGACAAAATAAAGTCTTTAGAGGCCATCGACCAGAAGATCAAAGAAAAAAAGAAAGAGGTGTCTTCCCCTTGAATAGTCCTGAAGAGGTGAAAATCTCAGGTTCCCAGCAGTCCATCCTTGTGGTAGATGATGACCGGCACGTCCTTGAGGTGCTGGAGGCAAGGCTGTCATCCGGAGGCTTTCAAGTCCTAAAGGCCGCTGGAGCTCCTGAAGCACTCAAGATCATCAAAACACAAAATGTGGATTTATTGATATCCGATATGAAGATGCCTGGTATGGGAGGGATGGGGCTATTGACAGAGGTGCGATCACTCAGGCCCGGACTTCCTCTGATCTTTCTCACTGCTTATGGGACCATCCCCGATGCCGTACGTGCAGTTAAGGCGGGAGCTGTAGACTACCTGGCCAAACCTTTCGACGGTCGTGAACTGCTCAAAAAAATCCGTAAAATCCTTGAAGGCGTTTCTTTACACCTCACCAGCGATAAAGACTTTGATCGAATCCAGGACTTAGATAAGGTTAAAAGCCCTGTCATGAGAGAACTTTACGATCTTATTGAAAGGGTTGCCGCAAGTGATGTCAATGTGCTGATCCTCGGTGAAAGCGGTGTGGGAAAGGAACACGCCGCCAGCCTGATTCATCAAATGGGGCCTCGTCAATATCAGCCTCTCGTTGTTGTGGATTGCAGCGCCACACCTGAAGGCCTTTTGGAAAGCGAGCTCTTCGGACACGTTAAAGGTTCCTTCACACACGCAATTCGAGACAAAAAGGGGCTGATCGAAACAGCAGATGGTGGGACACTTTTTTTGGATGAAATCGGCAATGTGTCCCTTGAGATGCAAACCCGCCTTCTCCGATTCCTGGAAAACCGGAAGATAAGGAGGATAGGCGCGGTCCGGGAAACAGCAATCGATTGTCGTATAATTGCGGCCACAAATACGGACTTACTCAAGGATATAAAAGCAGGTCGTTTCCGGGAGGATCTCTATTACAGGCTACGCGTTTTCACTTTGAAAATCCCTCTGCTTAGGGAGAGAAAAGAGGATATTCCCTTTTTATCACAGGATTTTGTGGAAGCCTTTTGTAAAAGCCATAAAGTTCCAATGGTCAAGATTCCACCAGAGACAGTCAAATGGCTCTGTGATTATCCATGGCCAGGCAACGTCCGGGAACTCAAGAATGCCTTGGAAGTCGCAGTAGTCTTATGTAAAGACGACGTATTGCGCCCGAGTGATCTCCGTATTACCGGACTTCCGGATCTTCCCAGTACTGCTTTGTCTGAAAGCGAATCTTTTTCTTTGCAGGAAAGCGAGCGCAACACGATCATTCGTGCTTTGAAACAGGCGGGTGGGGTACAGAAGAGCGCAGCTAAATTGTTGGGAATAAGCCGCAGGGCCATCCATTACAAGATCAAGAAATTTGACATCGATTCATCCGCTCTTCGGCACAATGGTGATAGATCACATTGATAGTCAAATCAAGTCTTCTCCGGCGGTTCCAACATTTAGCGATCATGGAGCATTTAGGGTGGAAAAAGACATTTCTATAAGTGAAAGTACTCTTACGGCCTGCGATATGCTGTCAAGTGAACGTTACCGGGCCTTTGTGGAGAACATTGAAGACGGGGTATACGAATTAGATATTCACGGGAACTTCCTGTATTTTAATGACTCTCTGTGCAGGATTTTCGGATACCCGCGGGAGGCAATCCAGTTTCAAAATTTTGCCAACTTTATGGATGAAGAACATGCTAAGCAGGGATTTGACGCTTTTACAAGATTGTATCAGACTGGCCAAGGCATTTCAGATCTTATTTGGAAAATTACAAAGAAAGACGGCAAAATCAGCATAATTGAACTTTCCGCAAATCTTATTACCAACAAAGCAGGAGAAAAAATTGGGTTTCGCGGCATTGCCCGGGATATCACAGACAAATTTAATGCCCGAGAAGCCCTGAAAAAATCAGAAAGGCGCTTTAGAACCCTCCTTGATTTTGTTCCATATCCTTTAGTGGTGTTTACCTTAGACGGAAATGTTTCCTACCTGAATCCCGCATTCACTGAAAACTTTGGTTGGACCCTTGCTGAACTGGAGGGGAAA
The DNA here is from genome assembly GCA_048636195.1 of Anaerolineales bacterium. Classification (GTDB taxonomy): domain Bacteria; phylum Desulfobacterota; class DSM-4660; order Desulfatiglandales; family Desulfatiglandaceae; genus 4484-190-2. Next base: position 4,553 of record JAIVXD010000071.1, on the reverse strand, counting down.
ACAATTCCTTATGTCCCGCCCGATCTAAAGCAGGAAACCAGTGAAAACATAAAAAAATTATTTAAAGAAAGGATTATCCGGCGTCAAGAAACTCGTCGCTTGACAAAGGATGGGCGGGTCCTGGATGTGAGCTTCAGGGCCACTGTGTATTCTGAAACCGAAGACGCACCTTCCGGTGAACTGGTGATTCTACGGGATATTACCCAGGAAAAACGAATCGCGCGGAACAATGAGGCCATTCTTCGGATAAGTATGGCCCTCCCAAAATATCCTGATTTACAGGAACTCCTGGATTTCATTAGCGATGAGATAAACCGCCTTATCGGGACCGAAGGGGCCCTGGTTATACTCTTGGATGAGGAGAAGAATGAACTTTTCTTTAAGTCCGCAGCCCATGATGATTCAGCCACAGAAAGAAGGATGAAAGAGGTCCGTTTCCCGGCCAACAAAGGCGTTGCCGGGAAGGTGATCCGGACCGGAAAACCCTGTATCGTTGCGGATACGTCCAAAGATGCAAATTTTTATTCCGGGGTGGATGCACAGGTAGGGTTTAGGACCCGGAACATGTTAGATGTGCCCTTAAAAAGCAAGGACAAAATCATCGGCGTTCTGTGCGCCATAAACAAAAAGAGTGGTACGTTTGACAGGACAGATGTTGAGCTATTGAACATGTTTGCAGGTACCGTGGACCTTTCCATTGAAAATGCAAGGTTCTCGGAAAAGCTGAAAGAAGCCTATAACGAAGTCACAAGCCTCAATCGGGCAAAGGACAGGGTCATAAACCATCTTTCCCACGAACTGAGGACCCCCCTGTCTATTCTTGGCGCCTCTCTGAGTATTCTGACGAAAAGGCTTTCCTCCTTACCACGGGAGACATGGGGACCTACCATAGAGAGGGCACAGCGAAACCTGGACCGCATATTAGAAATGCAGTACGAAGTTGAGGATATCATGCGGGACAGGCACTTTGAAACCCGCCATCTTGTTTCGTGGCTGTTGGACGAATGCGCTGATGAATTGGAGTCTCTTTTTGCCGAAGAGGTAGGGGAAGGCCGGGTGGTTGAGAAAGTAAGAAGCCGTATTGATGAAATATTCGGCGAAACCGAAAGTCCATCTCAGGATATTTTCCTTGATCAATTTGTCCACAAGACCTTTGAACAAATCAAACCACTTTTTTCACATCGTCAGGTAGACATCATAACTCGGTTTGAACAAACTCCAGCCATCAAAATGCCGATTGACCCGCTGCAAAAAGTGGTTGTCGGCCTGATCAAAAACGCCATAGAAAACACTCCAGATGAAAGCAAAATCGAGATTTCTGTGCGAAAAAGGGGCAGAGGAGTGGAGCTAATGGTCCATGATTATGGTGTCGGTATCACGGCTGATAATCAGAACCGTATTTTTGAGGGCTTCTTTACAACTCAGGAGACCATGGACTATTCCTCCAAGCGACCTTATGATTTCAACGCCGGGGGAAAAGGGGCTGATCTTCTGCGCATGAAAATTTTCTCTGAACGCCATAACTTCAAAATCCACATGACTTCTTCAAGATGCCCCCATATACCTCTTGACAGGGATATATGCCCAGGGAAAATAAGCAAGTGTGCCTTTTGTAAAAAGAATGAAGACTGTCATCGATCCGGGGGCACTACATTTTCCGTTTACTTCCCGGTATCTTCTGAAGAAGGCAGGGTTACGGAGGAGAAATATTTTTCATCTGGTTGACAAAAAACAGAGATTTCAATATATTTATATGTTAAGATCATCTTCGGTTTCTGAAAAGGATCCGTCTATTTCACGGTCAGCAAAGGACTGGAAGAAAGATGAACCTTTTTGCACTTGAAAAGAGAATCTTGGATAAAGAACTTTTAATCCCCAGAAAATCAATTGAAAAGCGGGTAAAGGAACTCGCCAACCAGATATCCTTAGACTATGAGGGGAGGGACCCTGTCCTAATTGGTGTATTAAAAGGCGTGATCTTTTTCCTGGCCGATCTGGCGAGAGAGCTCAGCATTCCCGCTAAGATAGATTTTATCAGGGCGGCCAGCTATGGATCGGGTATGACCTCCGGCCGTACTATCCAATTAACCAAAGACATAGAAATCCCTATCCAGGGAAAACCGGTGATCCTCGTTGAAGATATTGTGGACACCGGTCTGACTTTAACGCATATTATTCAGGAAGTAGAGCGTAAAGGTCCTGAATCCATCAGAATTTGTGCACTCATCGAGAAGCTTGAGCGACAAGAGATGAAGGTTCCTATTGATTATTGCGGTTTTCAAATAAAGGAAGGCTTTATTATAGGCTACGGACTTGACTTTGATGAGAAATACCGAAACCTGCCTGACCTTTATGTTCTGAGGTAAGAGGCAATTGTTATCTTCAACAGGAGGGTGACATGATCATCCAATGTGAAAAGTGCCAGACAAAGTTCAATATCGACGAATCCAAACTCAAGGAACAGGGTTCCAAAGTCAGATGCTCCCTTTGCAAGCATACTTTTGTGGTGTACCCGCCGGAACAGGGTTATTTTGAAGAGGGAGAGACCATGGCCTTGAACAAAAAAGAGATAGAAAAGACCATGGCACAGGACTTACCAGGGGCCTTGCATGAAGAAGAAATTGAGACCGGACCGGAAGATCAGGCTTCCCGTTTTGATGATGCCCTTGATGAATCACTGGAAGGTCCGGAGGAGGAGGATGCTGCGCCAGTTGATGTTTCCCATGCTCATGCAGAGGAAGAAAAGACTGGTGACGAAAAGCAACTTGAACCTGGTCATATTAAGGAGAAGACCACTCAAAAGAGGTCCCGGAAATGGCATTTGTTGCCTGTTCTTCTTGTGATCGTCCTTATCCTTATAGGCGCTGCTGCTGCAATATTTCTTTGGGCCCCTGAGATCATTCCTGATTCTCTGTCCATGCTAAAGCCGGTGGAAAAGCAGGAAATAACCGACATGGGTGTACGCCGCCTTTCCTTCAAATCGGTTACCGGTTCTTTCGTTGATTCCGAAAATTCAGGGAGCCTCTTTGTGATTCGGGGTGAAATAACTAACGATTATCCGAAGAGCCGGAGTTTTATCCTTATCAAAGGGAGCATACTGGACGATAAAAGCCAGGTAGTGAAGAGAAAATTGGCTTACGCGGGCAATAACTTCAAAGAAGAAGAGATCAAGTCTTTGCCCCTTGAGAAAATCAACAAGGCAATGAAGAATCGGTATGGCATGGGCAGGAAAAATGTCAATGTGGCACCCGGTGCAAAAATCGCATTCACCATCGCCTTTGAGAATCTGCCAAAGAATTTGAGTGAATTCACTGTGGAGGCGGTAAGTTCATCTCCTGGCACCAAATAGTCAGGCATGAACCTTCCATGGATCGACACGTAAAAGGGGCATTATGTTATGCCCCTTTGCTGTTATTGGGACCCCATATAATTAGCGGAGAAAAGGAATAGATAGACAAATGGCTTCCCATGGTTCCGGGAACATTATCCGTGCGCTGATCATGCTGGGCCTTGTTCTGCTGATAGGTACCGCTGGATATGTGGTCATAGAGGGTTGGCAGATATTAGATGCCATATACATGACCGTCATAACAATTACCACTGTGGGTTACGGAGAAGTCAGGACTGTCTCACCGACTGGAAGGGTGTTTACCCTTGCTCTCATCTGCATGGGTATGGGAATCATAGCATACACCCTCGGCATGGTTGCCCAGGTTATGGTAGAACTGCAGGTCAGATCCATTTTAGGGAGGAAAAGATTGGGCCTAAAAATAAAATCGATCAAGAATCACTACATTTTATGCGGATATGGACGCATCGGCAGGATCATCTCGCAGGAACTGAAGGCCAGCCAAATTCCTCTGCTGGTTATCGACAGCAACCCAGACTCAAAACAGGGTTTAGAGCAACAAAACATTCCATACATTATAGATGATGCGACAAGTGAGGACGTCTTAATAGAGGCTGGCATTGAGAGGGCCAAGGGCTTGATTTCAGTGGTTTTATCAGATGCCGATAACCTCTTTATTACCATGACGGCAAGAGGGTTAAACCCCGGACTATTCATCCTTGCACGGGCCGAGGAGGAACAATCACATAAAAAGCTCCTAAGGGCCGGAGCAAACCGTGTTGTTCTGCCTTATTTGATTGGCGGGCAGAAAATGGCCCATACCATTACAAAGCCAGCAGTGACAGATTTCCTGGAACTCACAGTCCATGACAAAAATATTGAGTTGGAGATGGGAGAGTTACTGGTAAAAGACCGGTCGAGGCTAAAAGGAGTCACTTTGGCTGACTCGGGAATCCGGCAGGAAATGAATGTGATCATATTGGCCATCAGGAAGGAAGACGGGGAAATGGCGTTCAACCCTTCTTCTGAGACCCGTATAGAAACCGGCGATACGCTGATCGCACTCGGTCCCGATAACGATCTTAAGAAGTTGTCTGCCATATTGTCTGGGGAATAACCTTAGATATAGACCGAACGTCTTTTCAATAAAAGGCTATAGATATTCGTCCTTAAAAATTTTCTGGGCTTTTATAAGTGCGGGAAG
>JAIVXD010000070.1:0-9105 GCA_048636195.1 Anaerolineales bacterium | reverse complement strand
CTGTGCATCATTAATCATAATCCTGTGTTAAAACAATACATATTCTACCGGACATTTCAGGCCATAGTTGGGCAAATTCATATAGTCTTTATTATGCAAACAATATTACTACCTTCGTTAAAAGTCTCTTATGGAGTCATTGCGAGAGTAGCGAAGTAATGACTAATGAAATGCCTTTTTACGAAACTGTCATTGCTAACAGCAAAGTTTCTCAAAAACAGGATACATCTTCTGATTTACAGGATAAAATTAATCTCCCGCTGCAAGCGGGATTAATCCTGTCAGAAAAATAGACGGCTGAACTATTACCAAAAAAGATAATACCCAGAGGAGGAAGTGATGTCTGAGTATCTGTATGTGGGAAAGAGCATTCCAAGAACCATAGAGACTGACAAAGTAACAGGCAGGGCCATCTATATCGATGATCTCAAACGCCCGGGAATGCTCTATGGAAAAATACTTTACAGCAAATATGCCCACGCAAAAATCAAAAGCATTGATAAGTCCAAAGCAGAAAAACTTCCCGGTGTGAGAGCGATCCTAACCGGATACGATATCCCTGATGTGAGGGTCGGGTTCATAAAAGATCAAACAGTACTGAAAAGGGATGTGGTTCGTCAGTTTCGCGATGAGGTAGCCGCCGTTGCAGCCATTAGTCCCGAAATAGCAGAGGAAGCGCTGGGTTTGATCAAGGTGGAGTATGAGGAACTCCCCGCTGTCTTTGATCCTGTCGAGGCCATGAAGGAAGGGGCGCCCCTTGTCCACGAAGTGGATGCACGGGGAAGGCCTCTAAAAAGCAACATACTACCGCTGCCCTGGAAGTTCTATGCCGGAGATATCGAGACGGGCCGCAAGGCTTCTGCTTACACAGTAAAGGACAGCGTGAGCACCACCTGGGTCAATCAGTGCTGTATGGGGCCGAGCGGATGTGTTGCAGAGTTTGATATGAATGACAACCTGACCCTGTATGATCAGACTAACGTTATTCATTTGGGCAAACAGCGAATTATGGAATATTTCGCCCAGATCGGTCTTAAGGGAAAAAAGGTGAGGGTTGTGAATACAATCGTTGGCGGTAGCTTCGGGACCAAACTGGATACGGATATCTACGAATTCATATGCATGCAACTCGCTTTAAAGACAAGAAAACCGGTAAAGATACTGTTTTCAAGGGAAGAGGAATTCTTTGCTCTTCCCCCAAGACAACCTGCCATCTTCGACATAGAGCAGGGATGTGACAAAGAAGGCAGGCTTACCTTCAGGAAGTGCGAGGCTCTCTTAGATAATGGAGCATACACTTCATGGGGCGCCACAACCCCGTCAGTCATGATGATGCCCATGTCGTCACTCTACCGAGTGCCTAATGTGTCTTTTGAGGCAACCTGCGTTTATACCAATAATATCTACTGCCAGGCCATGAGGGGTTACGGGAACCCCCAGGCAAATTTCGCTGTGGAGACTTCAATGGATACACTGGCGGAAAAGGCCGGTATTGACCCCGCAGAATTCAGACTGATAAACCGCAATCAGTCAGGAGATGAAACACCTCAGAGGCTGAAAATAACATCCTGTGGTATGGAAGAATGTATCAATTCAGTTAAAGAAAAACTCGACTGGGACAAGAAGAAAAAAGATAAAAAAAAGGCCAGAGGCGTTGGCATGGCGTCCCTTATTCATGTTGCAGGTGGCGCAAGGGTATATATGTCTGACGGTCATGGGATTATGATCAAGGTTGATCAGAATGGGTGTGTGGATGTGTTCGAGAGTGGAACCGATCAGGGTCAGGGTTCTCCCACGGTGATCTCACAGATAGTTGCAGAGGCACTTGGGTTTAAACCCGAGGATATCTCCTTGACCATGGGTGATACCGGATTGAGTTTATGGGATGCCGGAACACACGCGAGCCGTCATACCTTTATGGCAGGCAATGCGGCAATCAGGTGTTGCGAAAAGGCCAAGAAACAGATCCTGGATATGGCTGTCCAATACATGCCCAAATTGATCAAGGGCGGTTTTAGGAGGAAAAAGAGAAAGGATCCCGATTTTGTAGAACCGGATCTTGACTACAGCCTGATTTCGAATCCCGAAAAAATGGATATAAAAGGCAGAATGATCTTCCCAAAGGCAGATCCTGATCATCCTCATTTCAAGATGGATGTGCGTGAGATCGTGAGAAGCGGGCTCCATGTGGGAGTGGGTGACAGCAGGGTTGTGGTCGCCGAGGAATTCTATGATCCACCCACAGAGATGCTGGATAGAGAAATGAAAGGGAACCTGTCCATGACCTATGCCTTTGGCACTACAGGCGTTGAGGTGGAGGTGGATGAAGAAACAGGAGAGGTAACAATTCTTAAGCTTATCGCCGCCCACGACGTGGGAAAGGCAATAAACCCGACCCTTTTATTAGGCCAGGTCTACGGCGCAGTCTACACGGGCGTGGGTTACGGCCTCACGGAAGAGATAAAAGTGGTTAATGGGAGAGTTATGAACCCCAACTTCCGCGACTACAAGATGCTTACTGCCAAAGATGTCATTCCTATTACGCCCGTCGTAATTGAACCGGGGGATGAGGCTGGACCTTTTGGGGCCAAGGGAATTGGTGAGCCCGGACTTGTTCCGACCGCACCTGCCATTGCCAATGCTATCTATGATGCCATTGGTGTCAGGATCACGGATCTGCCCATCACTCCGGAAAAAATCCTGACAGCACTCGGGAATAAGTAGTAAGTATGCAGTAAGGAGTAAGCAGCGATCTTTCCACTGCCGGCAGACTTTGGCCGAGCCAGTGACGAGTAATGAGTGACGAGTAAGCAGTAGACAGTAGGGAGTAAGGACGAGGGGTAAGCAGTACCTATTCCCCCGTCTTAAATTCCGCGCCTCAAAGTGGCAAAATAAAATATTTCATAAGTTCATACGTTTCACCCATCTGGGATGAACGGTGAAATCCGAAATTCGAATATCGAAACTCGAAACAAATTCTAATGATTAAAATATCAATGACCAAAACAGAGAACACCAAAAACAGCACGCTTTTGTTTTGAATTTTGAACATTAGGATTTTTTATATTGTTTCGGATTTCGGATTTCGATATTCGGATTTTTTAATATGATTCCTGTGAGTTGAGACCATATCAAATGACCAAAATCGTGCATAGAACTTTAAAGACATTATATTAGTCTGAAGTATCCAGCAGGGAGGTATATATGTCTGATGGCAGGTTTTATCGGTTAGGGTGTGACATTGGTGGCACCTTTACTGACTTTGTCCTTTTAAATGACCGGACAGGGGAAATACGAATCAACAAGTGCCTTACCACTCCAGGCGATCCTTCGGAGGCTGTGGGGCAAGGCATAGAAGAATTGGAACAGGTAACCCCGGGGTTTGTGGAAAAACTGGATGAGGTGATCCATGGTACCACACTGGTCATCAATTCGATCATAGAGAGAAAGGGAGCAAAAACCGGTCTTATCACCACCAGGGGGTTCAGGGATGTTTTGGAGCTTGGAAGAGAAATACGCTATGCCCCATATGATGTTTTTGCTGAATTTCCCAAACCCCTGATATCCAGGAGGTTTCGATTAGAGGTTGATGAGAGGATTCGGAGTGATGGTACAATATTGAAACCTCTGGACCCCGAGGAAGCGCGACTGGTAGTAAACAGATTGATCGATATGGGAGTTGAGTCTATTGCGGTCTGCCTTCTCAACTCTTTTGAGAATCCGGCCCACGAATTGGTGATCAAAGAAATTATTAACGCTCAGGCCCCTGACATTCCAGTTTCAATTTCTTATGAAGTTCTACCACAGATCAGAGAATACGAAAGAACCAGCACCACCGTGACAAATGCCTATGTCAAGCCTTTAACAAGCAGGTATTTATCTAAATTGTCTAAAAGGCTGGAAGCCATTGGTTCGAAGGGAAAGTTATTTATTATGCTTTCCAGCGGCGGCATCACATCCGTTGAAACAGCCGCTGAGTTTCCGGTACGGATAATTGAGTCCGGGCCAACAGCCGCAGTTATCTCAGGCCAGTACTATGGAAAGCTTTTTGATATCCCGGATATGTTCTGTTTTGACATGGGAGGAACCACTGCAAAGTCCTGCTTGATTCAGAGAGGAGTTGCCGGTGTGGTTCCTACCTTTGAGGTAGGTCGCGTTCAAAGATTCATGAAAGGCAGCGGACTCACTATCCAGGTCCCTGTGGTTGACCTGATGGAGATTGGTGCTGGAGGCGGGAGCATTGCAAAGGTCAGCAAAATGGGAACATTGCAGGTTGGACCGGAGAGTTCGGGAGCCGATCCCGGTCCCATATGTTATGCCAGGGGTGGAACTGAGCCCGGTGTGACGGATGCTGACCTGTTGTTGGGCTATCTGGATGAGAACTATTTCCTTGGCGGAGAAATGAAGCTCGACAAGGAGGCTGCCCGGCGTGGTATTGAGGAAAAGATCGCAAAGCCTCTTGGTGTGTCTTTCGTGCAGGCCGTATGGGGTATTCATGACCTTATTAACGAAACCATGGCCGCAGCAGCAAAAACACATATAGCAGAAAAGGGCGGCAACCCCAGGGTGGCAACTGTGGCCGCATTTGGTGGTGCAGGCCCGGTGCACGCCTATGGTCTGGCCAAGAAATTGGGTTCACCCAGGTTAATCGTTCCGCCTAATGCAGGTGTCGGCTCAGCACTGGGGTTTTTCACTGCTCCCAGGGCGTTTGATCTTGTAAGAAGTCATAAGGTTGCTCTTGATACGGCTGATTTTAGTGAAATCGAAAAAATATTTAAGGTTATGGAGGCTGAAGGGGCCAGGACTTTACAGAAATCAGAGGCAGCCGAAGATATTGTATTTGAGAGATCAGTTGATGCCCGGTTTGTTGGGCAGGGATCTGAAACCAATATTCCCGTTCTTGAAAGCAATTTCGCTCATGTGAAAAAGGAAGATATGCGCAGGCGCTTTGACGAAATATATGAGAAGCTTTACGGGAGAACCTATCCCGATTCTCCTGTGGAGTTTATCAACTTCAAGGTGAGGGCCAGCCTCCCTGAAAGGCTGTTACAATTGCCTAAGATGGAAAAAAGGGCTGGTTCGTTAAAAGATGCCATAAAGGGAGAGCGTCAGGCATACTCTGGGATTGCAAAGGATTTTATTCCTTATACGGTCTACGACCGGTACAAGCTGTATCCGGACGCAAAATTTCAAGGCCCTGCAATCATTGAAGAGAGAGAATCCACAGTTATCATTGGCGAAGATGCTTCAATCTCTGTTGACGACTTTGGATTCCTGTGGATTGACCTGTAACAGGCATAAGGCCCAGGGCGCAAGTCGCAATATTCTTTGACAGAATTAACGGGATTTGTGTGATTTTTATAGCTTTTAAGAAAATGTTTTTGTGTTGAAAAACCGTATATGTTTTAAGGATTCTTTTCGGCATTTCGGTTTAGCATAACGGTTGCGGTTGCGCAGCTCGTATCGGGTTTTGTAAAGCGGCTATAGAGAAAACCAAAAAGCCAATAAAGAGTTTTCACGACTTGGATGTTTATCAAGGCACCTACAATGAATCAAACGGAGATACGGCAAGGATTGTCAACTAATTGGACTGTATTGCGGATTTTTTCAGTTTCCAAGTTTTATTTTTTACATATCCAGTCCATCCTGTAAATCCTGTCTAAAAAGAGGAGGCAACAACATGGGGCAAAAATTTGATCCCATAACCTTGGAGATACTCTGGCGCAGATTAATATCAGTCGTGGACGAGGCGGACGGTGCGGTTGCGCGTACAGCCTTTTCAAGCCTGCTTAGAGATGCGCACGACTATACCTGCATGTTCACAGACAAAAAAGGTCGGGAACTGGCCCAGGGATCTTTTGCAACGCCAGGTCAATCCGGGGCCATGGCACTGGGGATCAAAAATCTCGTGAACAAGCTCCCATTAGATGAATACAAGCCAGGCGATGCTTTCATAACCAATGATCCATGGGCCCTTGCCGGTCACCTGAATGACATATGTGTGATGAGCCCCATTTTTTACAAAGACAGAGTTACAGCATTTACCGCGTGTGTTTTCCATCATTCGGACATCGGGGGACGGGTATCTTCTGATAACCACGACGTGTATGAGGACGGCCTGTTCATACCCTTAGTGAAACTTTACGATGGCGGGGTTCTAAATGAGGCCGTTATGGAAATGATTCGGTGGAACGTTCGAACCCCGGATGAAGTCACCGGTGACATCCGTTCCCAGGTAGCTGCAAATCATGTGTGTGAAGAAAAAATTATCCAGATGCTTGATGAATATAAGATGGACGGCCTGGATGATCTGGCAGACGAGATCATCAGCCGCACTGAGAGCAGCATGAGAGAGGCCATTCAGAAGGTTCCCGATGGCATTTACAAGGCAGAAGGGATAGTGGAGCAGATGGAGGGTAAGGGCGATGTGGTCATAAAGGCATCCATTCAAGTGCATGGAAGTGACATAACGGTAGACCTTGATGGATCTTCTCCCCAGGTAGATTGGGGGGGGAACGTGGTTTATAATTTCACCTACGCCTATGTGTTTATGGCAATGAAGAGCATGTTTGACCCGGAAATACCCAACAATGACGGTTGCACAGTCCCAATAGCCATGAAGGCGCCAGAAGGAAGCGTTGTTCACTGTAAGTTCCCTGCTGCCGTTGCTGCCCGCATGCAGATAGGTCATTTTCTTACGGAGATCATTTACAGGGCCATGGCCGGGGTCCTGCCCGACAGGGTTATTGCGGGAAGTGGCGGGACGCCGGCAACCATGAATGTATTTTACGGTAAGAGAAACAATGGTAGCCCTTGGCATTCGGTGATCATCAGGGGTGGTGGTATGGGCGCGAGCGCCACGAATGATGGTTACTATGATTTTATATTTCCTGCCAATGGCGCCAACACTCCTGTCGAGATATTTGAGAGCGATACGCCACTTTTGGTAGAAAAAAGAGAGATTATTACGGATTCAGGTGGTGCCGGCAAGATGAAAGGGGGTCTGGGTAGAAGAGTTATATTCAAGGCCCCTGACGATGAATATGCGCCTCTGCCGCCTGTGAATCTGGGGATTCAATCGGGAAGGTACCGTTATCCTCCAGAAGGGTTATTTGGTGGTAAAGATGGTTTAAAGGCACAGTTCCTGATCAACGGGAAGCCCGGAAATTCATACGGGCTCACGCAATTCGGGCCAGGCGATGAGATTATCATTGACGTGGCAGGTGGCGGCGGATACGGAAACCCTTTTGAGCGTGATGTAGAATTAGTGGAAAGTGACGTAGCCAATGGCTATGTAAGTGTGGAAAAGGCCAAAGAAGATTACGGAGTCGTAATCGACCCGGAAACCATGAAGTCAAAGCCGGAACAAACAGCAAAATTGCGCGAGTCCTTGAAGAGAGGGTAATTGGGTTTTTATTTGGATATCGTGAAAATCCGGGCTCAGAAAACCAGTTTTTCTATGGTGGAATAAAGAGGATAACTTAATCCTGCCCTTTTAAGCTCTTGCTGAAACCAGAACATCTCGATGGTTCACTAACAAACTCTTCCAGTCCAAGACGATTGATAGTCTCCGGATTTGGTCGACCTTCCTCGGTCCAGCCCCGCAGATCGTAGTACTCTGAGAGCATAGGCAGCAGTTGCGGCACATCAAAGTTGGTTCCATCGCCCTGTTTCTTAAGTGTGCGCATACGCGGAGGGAGCATGTCGTCCTTGCGGGTAATGCCACAGCGGTTATTTATCATGCGCTTGAGAGTAAATGCCCTCTCTCCAATGTCCATGAACTCCTCAAGGCTGAGATCCCGGCCGACGACGTGGCGGAACCATTCCCTGAAGTTGCTGATGGTCACGGCGTTGTTGACGAGACTAAATTTGCAAACACACAAGGAATCCAGGATGTTCATAAGATGCTGTAGATGGACAGTCTTCTGGGCTGTTCCTTTTAATTGACGGCCGGGGGTAGGTTCGGAATAGCCCAACTCAGGCAGGGCCACAGCCATCTCAAACATATGCGAGAGACTGCTGAGGTGACAGGCTCCACGGTTGCCAGTCGAAAAGGAGAGAGCGTTGCCCCAAGAGAAACGCGGATCATGAATTGGGAACTCCAGGCCCTTCACGTGTACAGCATACTCCTCACTGCCACAACCAATGACCCGGCTTGCTTCCCGGGAGCCTTCGCCCAAGAGTGTGGCCATATCACCTTCACGGTAGGCGATCCTCCTGACCATTTCAACTATGCCCTCTGGCTTGCCAAAAGCCAAGTCAACCCCATCTAGTTCAGTTTTAGAGAGAATCCCTTTCTCTCGACATTCCATGGCAAAGGCAATGACCCCACCAGCTGAGAGGGTGTCCATGCCCAGTCGATTACATAATTCATTGACTTTAGCAATGGCCTCCAGATTATCATTCATGCACAGACTGCCAAAAGACGCGAGAGTCTCGTACTCAGGTCCTTCCTGCAAGCCGTCCAGAGCAAAGGGCCCTTGACTGTTTTCCACCAGTCGGCCGCAGCAGATAGAGCAGAATTTGCAGCCCACTCGCCTGACCATCATAGTGTCATTCAAGACCGTGCCTGTGATTTTTTCGGAAAGGGGGATGTTGTGTGCCATACGCCAGTTGTTAATGGCCAGCTCACCCAGCTTATCGTATTTTAACACCGCGTCAGGGGTTCCGTTCTTACCGAAATCCCCTAACCTTTCTTTAATCACCTTCAAAACTGGTCGGACTGAAAACTTAAGACCTCCAGGATCAGCGACAGGAGTTTCTATGTTCCCTTTGGATGTCACGATCAAGGCCTTGAGCCTTTTTGATCCCATGACCGCACCCAAGCCACAACGTCCGGCAGACCGGGTGTGGCGACCGTCGTGAGATATGGAGGCAAATTTGACCAGTCGCTCACCGGCCGGGCCGATCATGGCCGTGATTAGCCTGGAGTCGATCTCAGTTTTTAGCCGCTCATCGGCTGAGAAAACGTCGAGCCCCCAGAGATCCTCAGACTGCCGAAACGTGATTTGGTCACCGTTAATTACTATACTTATCGGTTTGTCCGATGCGCCGGTGATGACAAGGCCATCAAAGCCGGATCGCTTAAGCTGCCAGCCAAATGTG
>JAIVXD010000069.1:0-9131 GCA_048636195.1 Anaerolineales bacterium | reverse complement strand
CCATAACTGCAAAATAGATAATGATCAGAATAAAGCAAAGAAATACCCGTGCCAAGGGACGCTGATTGTTGGCTGCTGCATCGTCTTTTTCACCTTTATTTTTTACACTTGCATTCTGTAGCGCCGGCCTGTTCTTTTTCTGCCTGACAATTGCACTCTGTAGTAATAACGCCACTGACAGAACGCCCATTATTACAATGACAACCCTGGGAAAGGTCGCAGCACGTGGATCTTCCATTAATGACAGAGAACAGTATAAACCAATTGTCCCAGCCAACAAAACCAGTGAAATGATCAATTCCCTTCTCAAGCCATTTTCTCCTTTGCCTTCTTATATGCCTTTATCTCCCCATAAATGCTGTAGCCTATGGAGGCGGCACAAAGAAGGATGATGATAATGTTCATTGAGCCTGTAAAAAAGTAAGCAAAGGCTCCCACATCAGTATCTGCAATTAATTTACCTTTGAGGAAATTGTCTTCTGCTATGGGGCCGAGGATTATGCCCAGAACAACAGGGGCGGCAGAAAAGCCGAACTTGTTTCCTATGTACATCAAGGTCCCCAGGCTGAACATAACAATGACATCATCAAAACTATTCTGGACACTATAGGTGCCATAAACTGCCAGAACACTTACAGCAGCGATCATGTAAAGGTTACGAACACTCATCACCATGTAAGAGTACCGGGACATGGCAAGCCCGAAAATACACATGGCCAGTTGCGCCAGCACAAGGCTCGCAATAAATGTGTATGTCACAGAAGCATTGGTTAAAAACAGGTCAGGGCCGGGAAAAAGGCCATGAATCAAAAGCCCGCCTAACAAAACAGCCGCCGTGGGACTGCCTGGGATGCTCAATGTCAAAAGCGGTATCAGGGAAGGACCTACCATGGCGTTGTTTGCGGATTCTGCTGCGGCAACACCCTCAGGATTTCCAGTGCCGAAGCTTTCAGGTTTTTTTGAGAACTTCCTGACCTGATCATATGCGATAAGTCCCGCCACCTGTCCGCCCGCCCCTGGGATAATACCAATGATTGAACCAACAATTGAACCAATCCCAAGTGCCTTAACCATCTTTAGATTCTGGATAAACGTTTTGAATAAAACGCCTTTTTCGGGTTTGTAGACCGGTCTTTTAATATGCACATCCAATTTTTCTGCCAGAGAAAAAACCTGTGGAATAGCGAAAAGACCAATGAGTGCCGGCACAATGGCAATGCCCCCGATAAGAACATCGTGAAAAACGAAACGGGGTACACCCAGAAGAGGACTGTAACCAATGGTGCTGATTAAAAGGCCGAACATTCCTCCAATAAGACCCTTTGCAATTGACCCGGATGAAAGCCCGGCCATGACACTGATGCCAAATATTGCGATCCAGAACATCTCAGGAGGTCCGAATTTGAGGGCGATTTTGGCCAGGGGCGGCGTAAACAGTATCATAATAAGCATACCGAAGAGCCCACCAATCAACGAACTGATAAAGCAAATATAAAGTGCTGTCTGAGATTTGCCCTGTTGCGCCATGGGGTGGCCATCCAACAGGGTTGCGATATTGGCGGGTGCTCCGGGAATATTAATAAGGATAGCGGAGATAGCGCCTCCTGCAACCGTGGCCGTATAAACCGCCCCGAGAAGGATCAAGCCGGTAGCAGGCTCCATGTGAAACGTGAAAGGCACCAGCAGGGCCACAGCCATAGTGGGACTCAAACCGGGAGTGGCTCCAAGAATTAGCCCTCCTATCACCCCGAGTACCAGAGTAAGGAGGTTCGTAAAGGTAAGCGCAAGTGGGAAATAGTGAAGGAATTCTGCCATGTGGATCCCCTCGATTGCAAAGCAGTGTGAGTTCTGTTGAAAAAAGGAATTTCCTATACTATCAAGCTACTCCACAAGTTCGCGTAGCTTCAGCCGTTGAATCTTTCCTGATGGACCTTTTGGAAGGTCATCCATTATTTTTATCACTTTGGGGGTCTTAAATTTACCAAGATGCTCAAGGCAGTGGTCTCGCAATTCCTCTTCTGTTGTCGTGAAACCCGGCTTTAATACCACACAGGCCATGATTTCCTCCCCGTAGTCTTTATCAGGGATACCCACTGCTGCAGCGTCTAAGACTGCCGAATGCCTGTACAATGCCTCGTCTATTTCCTTGGGAGCTATATTTTCTCCACCTTTAATGATGAGTTCCTTGATACGGCCTGTCACAAAGACGAATCCATCCTCATCCATGTATCCCAGATCGCCTGTGTGAAGCCACCCGTCCGGTTCGAGTGCCTCAGCAGTTTTGTCCGGCGCCTTGTAGTACCCCGTCATCACGTTATCGCCCTTGATCATGATCTCGCCGTGTGTCCCCCGGGGCACCTCGTTGCCTTCCTTATCAATTATCTTGGCCGTATTACCCACAGCCTGCCCTGGAGAACCGTACTTTCTTTTGGTGACGTCCATAGGATTGGAAAAAACCGGCGCGGCAGTTTCGGTAAGCCCCATTGTCTCAACAATGGACACTTTGAATTTTCCCTCAAAGTCCTTATGTAGCGATGGTGGTAGGGCAGAGGAAGCTGAACGCCCAAAACGGAGTTGATCCAGGTTCAAATCCTTACCCTCAAGGGTTGTGCCGCTGGTGAGATAAGAAATGATCGTCGGTACAACGCTGAACCAGGTGCAGCCATACTCCGAGATGAGTTCCCAGAAGTTGGATGCGCTGAACTTGTGTGGCATAATTACGCTGCCCCCGCTCACTAAGGGCGTGACCGCTGTAACTACTTCACCGTTAATGTGATAGAGAGGCAGGGAACAGAGTGCCCTGTCTTCCGGGGTAAGCTCGTGAGCCAGGGCAGTGTATTCTCCCCCGGCAACCATGTTCTTGTGAGAAAGAATCACACCCTTTGGGACGCCAGTGGTGCCGGATGTGTATAACAACAGGGCATCGTCGTCCTCAGTAACATCAGGAAGGTCAAAGCTCGATATATCTTCATCTGCAGGGAAGATATTTTCAGCGTCATTGTCAATCTGAATGAGCTTTATATCCCGTTTTACATTGCCAAGCGCTGTTTCCAGCTTTGCTTTTTGGTCTTCAGTGAAAAAGACGATTTTTGTATCAGAGTGATCAATCACATATTCAAGCTGGGAAGGCTGGGCCAACAGATTGAGGGGGGCAATAACAAAGCCGGAGTACATGGAACCTAAAAAAATCTTATTTGTTTGATAGCCGTTGCCCATCATGAAAGAGACCTTGTCCCCTTTTTTCAGGCCCAACCGCATCAAATGCTTGCCCAAAGTCACCGAATCTTCCTTAAGCTGGCCATAGGTTAGCTCAAGTTTGGGCTCAGGAGCGATCATATAAATCTTGTTCGGCTCGTTTTCGGCCCTATCATCAATAAAGTATCTGATGGTACGCATTTCTTAGACTCCCTTTGTGCCTGTTCACTGTTTCCTTAGTCGTGTATTAAAGCTTGTCACCCGCAACAGGAATACGGAGTATTGGAGTGTTGGAGTAATGGCGTATTGCGGTATTTGATGATCAGTCTATTCTTCGCTTTCACTTCGCTCGGTTCAGTCATGCAGGCTGGTTCCGGGTTTCTTAGTGCTTATCTTCCATTACTCCAGCTCTCCATCACTCCAACGCTCCTTGAAAGATTGCTTCCTCTTCTTCTCACCAAGCACGGTTACTCTCCGGGGGCGATTAATTTACATAATCATACCCAATCTGAAATGCCTCGCGATTTCGATCATGGAATTTTGGAATAATTTCTAACATGCTTTCCAAAACCATGTCCTTTTCTAATACATCCACAGCCCTGGCAATCACTCCAAGGACCAATGTGTTGGCAAAAAGAGGGTTATCAAAATTCTTAACAGATAGCTCCTTGGCAGGAATTGCTTTATGAGCACATTTCAAATTCTCATCTATCTCTTCTACAAAAGCCGGATCATAAAATATAATGCCATGATCAGCCACAGTATCCTTAAATCTCTTGTAGGCGGCGCTTGAAAGGGCAATAAAATAGTCCGGAGACTCACACATAGGGCTGTCGATAGCCTCTTTTGACAGAACAACCTGGGTTCTTACATATCCGCCACGCATCTCTGTGCCGTGGCTTTTGAGCATACTAACGCGCAGGCCCTGCTTGACGCCGGTCTCCCCGATAATCTGGCCAAGCCTGACCACACCCTGCCCGCCAAACCCGCTTGCAACTACTTCAATTCTGTCTTTCATAGCGTTCCTGTCCTCCTGATTTTTTCGATTGTCTCATGTATAAACTCATGGAATTCAGGTCGTGAATTACTGGCATCGTGCCAGATGCCACAGGCCCAGAAGGTGTCTTCCTTTTCCTGTCCAAGAGGCGCAGCATGCTCTTTGATCCACCTGTAAATATTGACCTGATTTCTCGAACCAAGCTCCCTTGAGGCAAAGTTGGTCGGGCAGGGATAGGGCATATGGACAAGAGAAAAGCCTTTATTGAGAATCGCCTTCTTCACCGTTTCAACGGCCCAGGCCCCATCCATTGACACATGGCGGGCAAGAAATGTGGCACCGGCCCCCTTGAGGATCTTCAGAACATCCATGCCCTCGCTCATCAGGTTGTGCTCGTACATGCCATAAGGGCTGCTGTCCGTGTGACTCCCCTGAGGTGTCGTCCAACCATACTGTCCTCCAGTGGATTGATAACCGAGATTATCGTTGACAATAACTGTCATGGCCGCATTGGATCGCGCCGCATGGATGAGATGCATCAGACCGATGCCAAAGGCATCCCCATCGCCAACGGTTAGAATTATTTTTTTCTCCGGTGGCAGGGCTATGCGCAGCCCTCTTGCAATGGCGTATGCCCTGCCGTGGGTGCCTGCAAACCCATCGCCCTTCCACGTTGCAAATGTCTGGCGGCCAGCGCATCCTATGGATGTCCCCCATACGATATCGGCGACTTCAAGGCCCAGCTCCTTGATGGCCTGCACTACGATTTTGTGGTTCATCCCCAGTCCGCAGCCGGAACATGCCGTACTGGGAATTTTCCTTGAGCGCAAGTACTTCGATGTGATTTCGGTCGATCTGTATTCCATTTACCATGCCTCCAATATCCAGCCCTTGCGTTGAAGGGGTTCATTTTTCAGGAGTTTTTCAAAGGTTTCGATCAAATCCGGGGTTGTGGGGAGATCTCCACAGGTGCCCAAAAAATGGACTTCGGAATCCTTTGGAGCCGCACGCTGGACTTCGCGGACAAGCTCTCCGTCCCAGTTAAGCTCCACTGTCAGGTACTTTGTCTTCCTGGTGAAGTGCTCATCCGGGAAGGGCCATATATTGATCAAACGAAGAGCGCCCACCTTTAGCCCTTGTTGCCGCGCCTTGATAACTGCTGTGTTCACCACACGAGATGGGCTCCCGTAAGAGACCACGACAAGGTCCGGGTCATCATCCATGAATTTCTTTTCATAATGCTGGTTGAAAAGGTCCTTGTGATTACGAACCTTGTAGATCAACCGGTATGCGTGTTTATGGTGCTCTTCAACTTCTTCAATGTCATATCCTTCTACCGTGGGTGTCCAATCCGAGCATATGCCGCCGGTATTATGACCCAGAACCACAGGCGGGATATCAAGCTCATCCGTATAAGGATAGAATTCAGGTCCTTGGCAGACCTTCCTGGGCCAGACCCGGAAGCCCATTTCCTTCATCTCGTCATCGTTTTCAGGGATGCTGATATCTTCAAATCCATCGGTAATTAGCTGGTCCGCCAGAACCAATACAGGCATCCGGAACCGCTCGGATAAATAAAAGGCCTCAACCACCATGGCCATACATTCCTGGGCAGAATTGGGTGCCAGACAAATAGTCTCAAAATTGCCGCCCTGTGTGGGATAGCGCATCAGATAGAATTCACCCTGTCCCGGGGCGCCTGTGATACCGCTCACCGGACCCACGCGACCTGAATTGAGAATCACCACAGGCATCTCACAGCCAAGGGCCCAACCCATGGGGTCCGCATAAAGGATAAAGCCGGGACCGGAAGTGGCTGTCATGGCCTTGTATCCGCCGAGAGAGGCCCCAATGCACATGTGAAGAGCCGCGCATTCATCTTCGGCCTGGAGATAAACGCCCCCTTCCTGTGGTAATCGGAGACTCATGGCCTCGGCCAGTTCTGTTGCCGGCGTGATCGGGTAGCCCGCAAAAAACCGGCATCCGGCCAGAATCGCCCCTTCAGTGATAGCAAAATTTCCTGTTTCCAAAAACCTTTTCATTTACAATCCCTCCTAAAAATTAGACAGGATAACCCCGCGTTCCGCGGGGCAGGCATGCATTAACATGATAGCTTTTTCATCCCGTTGATCTTCTATTATGCAGTTAGTTCGACCACATCAATGGCAAAATCAGGGCAGGCAAAATAGCACTTAAAGCAACCAACGCACCAGTCTGAAGACTTTACCTCCTCAGGCCTATAACCCTTGGCATTAAAAAAATCAGCATAACCAAAGGTGCCCACACCGCAGACTTCTTCACAATAGCCACATTCTTTACAGTACTCAGTATTGAGAATGACCTCGAATTTCCTGGCATCGCAATTCAAGCAGCGACTCGATTCGTCCGCGATTTGCTCATTGGTTAGCGCCAGTTCAACCTGATCAAACCCTGAAGTCCTTTCCCATGGCTTCAAAAGTCCCAAATCGTTTCGTGGTCTCGTGCCTATCACGAATTCCGACAGAAGCACCTCTTCTTCAGGCTTGGCCAGCGCTTCATCTATGTTGCCATCGCCACCCAGATACTTATCAATGGCAGTGGCTGCTTTTCGACCGTGGGCTATGGCACCGATTATTGAATCAGGGCCGCTTACTACATCTCCACCGGCGAAGACACCCTTCTCGCCTGTGGCAAGGCCTGTTTCCTCAACCTCAATCCGGCCGCCGCTTGTATTAATATTCTTCTCCTGCTTCATAAAGCCAAGATCCGCGGCCTGGCCAACAGCCAAAATGATGTGATTAGCCGACACCTTATTGGTAATTTCTTCGTCATAGGTGGGGTTGAAGTTACCCGCATTGTCAAATACAGATGTGCACTTAATCAGACCGAGTCCTGTAACAGCTTTCTCACCCAGAATCTTCTTAGGCCCCCAGGCGTTGTTTATAATAATACCTTCCTCCTCTGCCCGTGCAATCTCCCACTCATGGGCCGGCATTTCTTCTCTCTTCTCCAGGCAAAAAAGCTGTACATTTGCGGCTCCCGTCCTCTTGGCCGTAAGGGCCACATCAATGGCCACATTGCCGCCGCCAATCACCATCACATCTCCGCTAAAATCAAATGTTTTACCAAGACCAACGTCCCGCAAAAAATCCCAGCCCCACAGGACGCCTTTCTTTTCAGAACCATCCAGAGAGATCCTGGTGCTCCCGTTGGCACCACTTGCGATAAAAATCGCATTAAAATCCTTCTTGAGCTGGTCCATGGTGATATCTTTTCCAATGGTGGTATTTCCCTTAAAAGTCACACCCCACTCCAGGATATCGTCGATGTCCTTATCCAGCCTCTCTTCAGGCAATCTATAGTTGGGGATACCATATCGCATGGTGCCGCCCGGTTTTGGAAAGGCATCAAAAACAGTTACCTCATGCCCTTTGCTTGCAAGATAGTAGGCAGCCGTGAGCCCTGCAGGACCGGCCCCCACAACAGCCACTTTCTTGCCGGTTTTATCAGCGAGCTTTTTTTTCTTCTTCCATGCATCGCCGCCCTTGTCCATAGCAGCTCGCTTAATGGCCCGAATAGCAATGGGTTCTCCAAACTGCTTGTAAGCGCACACCTCTTCGCAAGGAGCAAAACAGGCGTCTGCACATACCGTGGGAAGAGGCAGCTTTTCACGCAAAACAGATACGGCCTCGTCAAATTCCCCGTCTTTTACAGCACGGATATACCTGGGCACGTCCACTCCGGCCGGACAGGCTTCCGTGCACCGGGGTATAACCAAATCTTCTATAGGAACGCGTTTTTCAAACATAGATTTGTGCCTCCAATACTTATTGAGATGTTGTAATTATTCAATATTCAGGGGAATAATAAAAGGCTTACGCCTAAATTCCTTATTCGGAGTTTACCCGTAAGGGTTTTATCCCCGAGTTATTGAGAAGATGCGAGATGTTACGGAAAATTAACCTTCTCATCGATATACTTCGCCAGGCCCTCAACGTGGGCCCTCATCCTTTTCTCAGCTAAATCCGGGTCCCGTTTCTCAAGGGCCTCAATGATCGCCAGGTGTTCTTTTTGCATTTTTGTAAATCGGTCCTCAAATACAATGGTCCGGAAACGAATCCAGCGGATATGGTCAAATAGGTTGCCAGCCAGCTCAATCAGCTTTCCACATTGACTGGTTCTAAGGACGAGTTCGTGAAATACGATATTTGCGTCAGAGTATTTTATGAACTGGCCTCCCGAACTCGATTCACAAAAAGGCGAAAAGAGCTCTCTCATCTTCTGAATTTCTTCATCCGTTACATATTTTGTCGCCAGTCGCGCGGCCATTCCTTCTAAGGCGGCTCTGACCAGGAGTATCTCTATGATTTCTTTTTTAGTCTTTTTAACTACATAGATGCCTTTTCGAGGTAAGACCTTAAGGAAACCTTCTATTACCAGCCGGTTGATAGCTTCTCGCAGCGGGGTTCGGCTTATCCCGAGACTCTCAGAAAGACTCCTCTCATCGATCCGGTCCTCATCATTCACCTTTGTCACATCTGTCTTCAGGATGCTCTCTTTAATTGCTTCATAGGCCCTTTCACTCAAACTCGTTGGGACCCTTATTTTTTCAACATTCAGTACCATTTTGAAAAATTCCTTGGTATTACGTATCTGGTATACCAAATACAAAACATTTTTTTGCTTGTCAAGAAAAAAAGATGGTCATGTAGAAATTCTTTTTTATATGAAATCAGCGACCACCAGTAAAACTGGCGGTATGAGGCAGGACCCTAAAAGGGGCCACTGAAATAGTCAGCGATAGTGAATTTAAAATACGAATACCCGCCTGCCATTGCCCTTTATGCGTAACGTTGAATGTTTATTCCTTTTTTACACCCTAAAGCAGCTGAAACACCCTGAACAAAGAGGTCTGGGCGGGCAGGTCGAAATCCGAAATTCGAAACAATACCAAATGACC
>JAIVXD010000068.1:0-9295 GCA_048636195.1 Anaerolineales bacterium | reverse complement strand
TTTAGACAGGATGAACCCCGCCATGCGCGGGGCAGGCATGGATTTGCAAGATTTTATTATGAAGTTACCATTTTTCTCCCAAAAGGGCATGCCTTGATGCAGATTCCGCAGATGGGAACACCAACTTCGGGAATCTTTGCAAATTCTCCTGCAACCTTTTCCACGCACCGGGAAAAATACATAGCCTCATCTCTATTCTTGTAATGGGTTTCAGTGCTAATACCTTTAATAGCCTGAGCCGGGCACGCATCCTGACACGCAGTACAATCTCCGCAGCGGTTTTTTACCGGTCCATCCACATCTAATGGGGCTCTTGTAAGGACCGTTACAAGACGAACCCTGGACCCGTATTGAGGGGTTATGAGAAGCAGATTTTTACCCTGCCAGCCTAATCCGGCCATCCGCGCCACGGCCTTATGGCTGATTGCCGCATACCAGTTTTCCTGATCCAGAACCTGGGATGCAGGAATGGGGAGGCTATGAAAACCATCGCTTTGGAGGGCCATTGCAGTGCGAAAGGCTATCTGATCCAGGATGAGGTTGGCTGTCTGGTAGACTGATTTGTAAATTGGGGTAGGGCGGTCTGAAATCTGTTCAAATGTTGCCAAAGGAAGCTCAAGAGCAATTGAAACGGCCTTTGAGAAAGGTTCTAACAGATCAGGAGGATCTACTTTGAGTTCTTTCAGGGGCTCAATATCAGCAATACCAACAAGATTTGCACCCAAGCCTATTATTCTATCCTTTGTCTTTTCAGTGTAATTAAAAGGCATGCTTTCTTCTTTCATGGCTTATCTCCCACTTGGAGTTTCATTGCAAAGTATGATCAGGATTAGAGTAACGAATTCAATTTACCAGCACAACAGACACAGCCTTTGCTGACTGGAGCACTTTTTGTGAGACACTTCCGAGAAAGAATTCTTTAATGCCGGACAGCCCCCTTCTCCCCAATACTATGGTATCATAGCCTGAATCTGCTTCGTGAATGATACCCCTGGCTACCCCTTTCTTTTTATCCTCCATTTTTATAGTGATATTCTTCTCTTCGAATCCCGCTTTGAGGAGAAGTTCTTTAGCCTTTTGCAGGGCTTGTTTTATAAGGAACTTCTTTTGATCCTCCAGTTCGCAGAATGCCGTTTTTTGAGCCATAAAGTAAGGGGTTAAACTCGGATTATTCATATCACATATGGCAGGGGTATCTAAAATAACACTGAACAGAGTGATTCTGTGATCTGGAGTGAAGGATTTCGCAATAAGTTCCACTGCCCTCATTGCATTTTCAGAATCGTCAATTGCCACTAATATCTTCTGTCCCATTTGTCATCTCCTTTTAATATTCAATCAAATTTCACCACTATCTCTTCAAAGGTTTTTCTCCATTTGGGAGGATGCAATTTTTTGGTCTCATCAAAAAACCCTACTGCCAATAGCAGGGGAATCCAGTAGTTTTCCGGGATGTTGAATGCCTTCCGTACCCCATCATGATCAAAACCGTCCATGGGGTGTGTATCGAGCCCCAGTGATTTTGCAGCAAACATCAGGGCCATGGCGAAAAAACCGGTGTTTTTACATGCAAAGGCCTGTTGTTTTTCTTCGGTCTCGCCGTAAAGACCCTTGCAGGCATTGACAAACCAATCATATTGCTCTTCGGACATACTTCCGGCTTTTACCGTCTCTTTGAAATTCTTCTCAACGAATGTATGCCCTCCTTTCCATCCGTCCCGGTCCGCAAGCACGATAAAGACTACCGGCGCCTCGCTCACTTTGGGCTGGTCCCATGCAAGTTTTCTGAGTTTCATTTTCTCATCAGGATCCTTGAGAACCATAAGGCTCCATGGCTGAAGATTGAAACTGGAAGGGGCCTTTGCTGCCATTTCTATGAGATCTCTTAACATCTCATCAGAGACTGGCTTTCCAGGATCAAAAAAATTGACCGCGCGTCTTCTGTTAATAACTTCTTTGAAGTCCATAACTCCTCCTTTCTTCTCGTATCCGTTAAGGTTTGTTTTCTTGAGGCGCAAAGAACATTGAGTTAAACTATTTTCTTTTCTGCCCTCTCAGCAGAAAAGAAAATGTTTTTTCTCTGCGGACTCAGCGTCTCTGCGGTGAACTATTACTTCCGTTCTAATTCAAGAGCGCAAAATGCAGCCCCCAGCAGGGCCGCTCTGTCATTCAAGATGACTCTAACAGGTATTTTTTCCAGAAGATCTTTAAACCTGCCCTTGTTTGTAAACGCCTTCATGAAAGGGCCTTCCTTCAATACGGACAAAATCTTAGGGGGGATTCCACCTCCGAGGTAGATGCCCCCGGTGGTCATTCCAGTCAAGGCCAGATTGCCGGAAACCGCGCCTAAGATCGACACAAACATGTTCAGCGCCGCAATGCACAGGGGATTTTTCTCATTTATTGCAGCTTCGGTAATGACCCTGGCAGGATCCATCTCTTTAATTTTTCTGGCCAGCCATGCCGGTTCCTTGTGCCGCCCTGAGTCTTTCATCCACGAATAGATGTTCAATAAACCAGGCCCTGACAACACCCTTTCTATACTCACATGTCCAAGGCGTTTATGAAGGTACTGCCACAGTTTAACCTCATCTTCGTTGTTCGGGGGAAAATCGGCGTGGCCTCCTTCGGAAGAAACGGATATGTAACGACCTTCCTGGTAGATGAGTAATGCCTTTCCCAGGCCTGTCCCGGGGGCAATGAGCCCGAGGTTCTGTCCTTTTCGGGGCCTGGCTCTATTTAAAGAAACCAGTTCCCGGCTGTTCAAGAGGGGGATGCCCTGAGCCGTCGCTGTCAGGTCATTGATTAAACGGACTTTTTCCCACCTAAAGAGCCCTTTAATTCGAGCTTCGGAGACATCCCAGGGCAAATTGGTGGTCTTGCATCGTCCATTGACCACGGGACCGGCAATACCGAAGCAGGCGCTTGTAATGGAGACGTGATGTCTTTCAAGAAATCGCTCAATGATGTCTTCAAGTTTGAGTGCCCCCCGGCTGGAATACGTCTCAATTACTTTCAGCAGTGGACGCCTCTTCCCCCGGATAAAAAGTCCCAGGTTTGTTTTGGTCCCTCCAATATCTCCGGCCAGAATGATGGATTCATTATCAATATTTTTCATGAGAGTGCTCTTTTGATAGCATTGAAGCTGATTCACTGTCCAGTAGCCAGGTCAGGGTCCCATTCAGGGGTTGAATTCTTTGGGCTGGTAACTTGGCTTTGTGAAATTCAAGGATTGTTTTGACTATATCCGCCTTATTTTTTCCTGAAACCATGAATATAATTCTCTTTGCATGATTCAGAACAGGGAAGGTCATGGTGAGACGGCTGACATAGGGATCGCCTCCTTTAACAGATATTACAAGTCTTTCCCTCTCATCCAGTGCCTTTTGCCCTGGGAACAAAGAGGCCGTGTGTCCATCTTTGCCTGTGCCAAGGAATATTAGATCAAATGTCGGGAACTGGCCATATTTCAGGTTAAAAAATTCCATGAGTGCTTTCTGGTATTTTCGGGCGCCGTCTTCAGGAGACAGCCTACCTGGCATGGGATAGACCTGAGTTTTAGAAATTGGGGCTCTGTTGAGAAAGTCCTTCTTGGATGCGCCATAATTGCTTGCCGCATCATTTTCAGGAACGCACCGTTCATCCACCCAAAAGATGTGCATTTTGTCCCATGGAATCTCTGAAACATAGGGTTCTTGCACCAACATTCTGTGAAATAACCTTGGTGTTGTGCCCCCGGAAATTGCCACAAAAAACTGCCCTTTCCTTGCAACACATTCATTTGCCCTCATGCTAAATATATCGGCCGCTGTCCTTGCCAGATCGATTGGGGTATCCTTAACAGTGATTTGGGGTTTAGGAATCATTTTGAAAACATGTCACCAATTGCAATCAACAGGCAATTGATCATAGGTTTTTCCCGCATTTCTTTTTAGGGTCATTTTATTCCCAGTTACCGTGTATCAAATTCGACAAGATATTTCTCCACCACTGCCTGAAGCTCTTTCGGAGAATCCACGACCCAACTATCATCGAGGAGTTTGCTCTCATAAACTCCTTGTCTTGTAAATTCTGTAGTGACAGCGATGACTGCCATGTCAGCAGCCAGGGCTGCCTGTGCCCCGTTGGCGGAATCCTCTATAACCAAACACTCAGCCGGGGGGACATTGAGTTCTTGAGAAACCAATAAATAGATCTCTGGATCCGGTTTTCCGTTTTCCACATCATCAATTGTGGCGATAAAATCAAAATTGGACGTCAGGTGCAGTATTCCAAGGACACGACTTGCCTGCGGGCAATGGGACATGGTGGCCAAGCCAGTGTAGTAGCCATTTCGGCGTGCCCATTTCAGAAGTTTGGCATTGTATGGGCAAAGATGCCTTCGCAGAATCTTTGGATCAGAGACCAATGATTCATATATACCCATGCGAATCTGAACAAACGCCTGCCACGGCCTATTGACATTGAATTCTGCCATGTGGGCACGGGTTGCTTCCTCCAGAGAAAAACGCTCCAATAGCTTTTGTGCCACTTCTTTTCTGGGAAGTCCCACCACATCTTTGAAGGCTTTAATTACTTCTTCTTCGGTGAGTGATTCGGGACAAAGCTTTATGGCCGCTCTGGCATATGAGAGGGCCTTCAAGCTTTCCGTTTGAACCAATGTGCCATCAAGGTCGAAGATAAATGCTTTTATCATGCCAGGGCTCTAACAAGTTGTCTTAGTCCGCTCACAACGTTCTTCCCGATGTGAAAACGGATAACATTACGACCTCCATCGATTAGTGCCTGACGATCACCCAAAGCTTGTGCCATTTTGAGCGTACCAAAACTGATAGAAGACTCTTCGCCTCCTGCATGATCAGGAATAGGGCAATCTTCCGGCATATCCGCGGTGATCTGAATGAATAGACCATGACCTCCATCGCCTTTATGCAACTGGCCGGTTGAATGCAAAAACCGTGGACCATAGCCGAGAGTCGTTGCCATTCGATTTTTCGTTTGAAATTCCGTGCGAAGCTCTTTTAGTGCAGCGTATGTATCATCTGAGGGCTTGACATATGCTTGAAGTGTGAGATAGCTGCGGCCAGAAGACTCATTGTCTCCTGGATTTGCCCGGGCCAAAAATGTATTGAACGCTTCTTCCAGATTGCTGGCAGAGAAGCTTGCATACACAAGAATTCCATCGGCCTCCAATGAGGGTGTTAGCTCAGGGAGTCTACCTTCCTCTTGATAGGCTGACACCATTTGACGGGCGAGAATCTTTGCGGATTCCACATTGGGTTGATCAAAGGGGTTAATTTCCAGAAGATGCCCGGCTACAATGGTGGCCATCTCCCAGCGGAAGCATTCACCCCCAAGATCATAGAGATCCTGCAAATTGATCTGCACAACCGGGTGTCCAGCATCTGACAATTCCTTTAGTTTTGCATCGTGTGTGCTGTCATTTTCCAGCCGCAGGTAGACAAAGAGTCGATCGTTGGCATAGGTAGCAGCCGCCGCAAGACTTTCTCCATCTACAGGCAGGATGCCTTTTCCCTCCTTACCGGTACTCTCGGCAATCAATTGCTCAACCCAGGCACCAAAATGTGAGATTGCAGGAGATGTAATCAAGGTGAGTTTGTCCCGGCCTGCTTTTGCCAGTTCACCAATGACTGCACCTAACCAGGCCCCGGCATTGTCTCCGGATACGGGGCAATTGCATCCTTCCGAGTTGCAGGCCATGATAGCGGCCCTTTCAAGTAGAGAGTCGATATCCATTCCAATAAGCGCTGCCGGAACCAGGCCAAAAAAGGACAAGGCCGAGTAACGGCCGCCGATATTCGGGTCATTTAAAAAGGTCTTGCGAAAATTTAGCTCCTTTGCCGTTGTTTCCAAACTACTTCCAGGGTCGGTAATGGCAATAAAATGCTCCCCGGTCTTTTCCGGGCCAACTGCATCAGATACCTGGTTGTAAAAGTACTTCATAAAAGACGTTGTCTCAACAGTGCCGCCTGATTTGGTAGATACAATAAAAAGGCTTTTGGCTGGATCGAGTCTATTGGCATACTCCAGTACTGCGCCGGGATCGGTACTGTCCAGCACGGCGAGATCCAGGTAACCTTCCTTGACGCCAAAGGTGAAACGAAACATTTCCGGGGCCAGGCTTGAACCGCCCATCCCCAGCAGTAAGGCACTGGTAAAACCGGCAGCGCGAACTTCCTCCACCAGGGCGGAAATCTCTGGGATCGCGTCCTTCATCATATCCGGACTGTGAAGCCAACCCAGGCGATTGCCGATGTCTGCGGGATCGTCTTTCCAGACAGTATGGTCGTGCGCCCAAATTCGGTTCATAATCTTATGATCCCGAATTTGCATCAAAGTATTTTCCACTGCTGAGTTGAACTCGCCAAGACTGGCAGAGTATCCTTTTTTGCCAGCTAAAAGACGATCACGCTTTTCAGAGATACTTTCCATCAACGAATCAAAGGACTTGGCAAATGCCGTAACCCCGTCATTCTGCAAGTTTTCAGTGATCTCGCTCAGGTCAATACCCAGGGCCTTTATTTGATCAAGTTGGGATGTGGCCTCTTCCACACCGCTGGTCAATGTTGGAGAAATAGTTCCGTGATCAAGGAAATTGTTAAGCGTGGCTGGAGGCACCGTGTTTACGGTTTCCGGGCCAATCAATTGATCCACATAAAGCGTATCGACATATAAGGGATTCTTAGTGGCTGTGCTGGCCCACAGAGTTCGTTGTGCACGAGCGCCTTTTTTGGCCAGATCTTCCCACCGGGTACCGGAGAAGATATTTTGAAATTCAACGTATGCTGCTTTGGCATTGGCAATGGCGATTTTGCCCTGAAGTTCCTTGTGATCTTTTCTTTCCAGCGCCTGATCAACAGCCGAATCCACCCGGCTGACAAAAAAAGATGCTACCGAGGCAATGCTGTCCACCTTATGACCTCCAGCCACCGATGGACCTTCAGAGGACAATCTTTCAAGACCCTTCAAATAGGCGTCTGCTACAGCTTTATAGTTTTCGAGGCCGAAAATCAGTGTCACGTTCACGTTAACTCCAGCGCCAATCAGCTCTGTGATTGCAGGGATACCGGCCGGCGTTGCTGGCACCTTGATCATTATATTGGGACGATGAAGTGCTTCAAAGAGCCGTTTTGCCTCAGAGATAGTTTTCTGGGTGTCATGGGCCAATAGAGGGCTCACTTCTAAGCTGACGTAGCCGTCTAATCCATTGGTTTTATCATAGACTGGCCTGAGGAGGTCTGCGGCCAGGCTGATATCTTTAAGCACAAGCACTTCGTAAATCTTGTCCACTGATTTGTCTTCTTTCACCAGTTGCCTTAGATCGACATCATAGTCTGAGCTGCCGGCAATAGCCTTCTCGAAAATAGAGGGATTGGATGTGACCCCTCGTAGACCTTTGTCAATCAATTCCTGAAATTCACCGGAGGTGAGAAAAGAACGGCGAATGTAGTCATACCAAATCGACTGCCCCAATTGAGCTAATTCATTAAGTTTTGACATTTCTATCTCCTTTTGAAAATTCTATCAAATCTCGGATTTTTTAAAATGATGACGGTATGAGCAAATCACTCGCGAAGACGTTCGTATAACTTACGGCTGAAAAAGAGAAAATCGCTCTTTTCCCTTTTTCTGGGCCGGGGAAGATCAACCCGAATCTCTTCACGGATGCGTCCCGGGTCCTTACTCATAACAAGAATTCTGTCCGCCAGGGTCACCGCCTCGGTTACATCGTGTGTCACAAAAATGATAGTATGGGACAGGTTTTCCCAGAGTGAGAGAAGGAAGTTTTGCATTTCCTCCCGGGTCTGGGCATCCAGAGATGCGAAGGGTTCGTCCATGAGCAGCACTTCGGGTTTAAGAATAAGCACTCTCGCCAGAGCCACCCGTTGTTTCATGCCCCCAGAGATTTCCCGTGGGAGGTAGTTTCTGAACTCACTCAATCCCACAAGGGAAAGGAAACGTTCCACTTCCTCGTCAAAGGCCTTTTTGTCTCTTGTTTGACCCTTTAGACCAAAGGCGATATTTTCCTTTACCGTCAACCATGGGAACAGTGTGTCCTCCTGGAAAACCACACAACGGTCAGGTCCAGGGTCTGCCACGGGTTTGCCGTTCAAGAGTATTTCACCCGAGCTGGGAGATAAAAAACCAGCCAGCATTTTTAAGAGCGTTGATTTGCCACACCCACTGCGACCCAGGATACAAATCATCTCCCCCTTATTGACGCTGAAGTCGATCCCATCCAATACGGTAAGGGAAGACCCTTTGATATGAAAGACTTTCCTGAGACTGTTAATCTCAAGAATTGGTCCCCGTATCTTTGGGCACGCTTTGGAGATGGGTGCCAGCTTGGGTTTCATGACATTCTCCTCGCGCTTTTAAAGCAGAATCTCAGTGAGGTCTTTAAGAGTTGATCACCAGCTCTCCCCATAACTGCAATAATGATGATTCCAACCACAATAATATCGATGCGGCCTAACATGCGGGCATCCATGATAACCGCGCCAAGACCATTTGGAACGCCTGTTAGTTCACCCAGGACAAGGTAAGCCCATGAAATACCCAGGCCCAGGCGTAGTCCGGTCATTATATGTGGCATGGCGCCTGGGAGGAGGATAGCAAAGGTGCCACGCAGCCTGTTTACACCCATCATCGCTCCTGCCTGGAGGAGAAGTGGGTTGATCTGCCTGGCTCCTGCTGCCGCATTAAGATAAATGGGAAAGAAAGCTGCCAATGCGATCAGAAAAACCGTTGTCTTGATACCAATACCGAACCAGATCATGGCCAGCGGCAGCCAGCTTATCCCTGGAACTGCTCTCAGGGCATTGATGGTAGTACTCATGAGCTTCCGGACCGAGGCGAGTCGCCCGGATATGATTCCCAGGGGAATACCTAATATGACAGCGACCGCAAACCCGCTGCAGACTCTAATAAGTGATGCCCCTGCATCGTTCAGGAATCGGCCGGCGAAAGGTGCATCACCCGGATTGCGAAAAATATATGTGTAACCAGCCTTACCAATCTCTACAGGGTGGGGCAGCAGATATGTGGGTATAAGTCCGGTCTCACTGACAACGGTCCAAAGAATTATGAATACAGTGGGGATGACCCAAGGCAATAATGCGAATGCGGAATTATGAATTGAATTGTTTTCCTTTTCCATCATTTTGACATCCGAGTTCCGGCCTCCTATTTACGATTTGCTTTGACCTTCTTCACAAAAGACAGGTCAAAAAGCTTTTCATAATTCGGCTGTTTCTCAATAACTCCCAATGCC